>NZ_JAUBQR010000372.1:0-3205 GCF_036701385.1 Microcoleus sp. Pol12B4
TTGGTGTTGGGAGAAAAAGTGCGATCGCAGCGTTTGGGGCAATCCCAGCCAGACCGCTTTTTCAAAGCTTTTAAACGCAATTTAGCTGCCGACTTTCAGCCACCACCCCGCAATATTGATGGCGAAACCTACACGTCAGAATCAGTAGCAGAACAGTTTATCACAACTATTTGGAAACAGTTGTATATACAAAATATACAACCAGACAAAGTAATTTTTACAGTACCCGTCGGAGCATTTGAGCGATATCTAGATTGGTTTCGCGACTTAGGAGAAAATTTGGGAGTTGCGGAAGTTCAGGTAGTAGATGAATCCACAGCCGCCGCCCTAGGATATGCAGTAAAACGCCCCGGTTCTCTAGTTTTAGTAGTTGATTTTGGCGGCGGAACATTAGATTTAAGTTTAGTTCGTACTGCTCTAACCCCCCCCTTACCCCCCCTTAGTAAGGGGGGGAGAAATCTCGCTTCCCCCCTTAGCCAGGGGGAGAGAAATCTCGCTTCCCCCCTTGACAAGGGGGAGAGAAATCTTGCTCCCCCCCTTAGCAAGGGGGGGCTGGGGGGGGTGCGTGCCGAAGTGTTGGCAAAATCCGATGCTTATGTCGGCGGCGAAGATATTGACATCTGGATTGTCGAAGATTATTTGCGGCAAATTGGTTCGTCGCGGGCAGAAGTCGGCTTTGTTGGCTGGCAAAACTTATTAGAAATAGCGGAAAAATTAAAAATTCAACTTTCTCAAGTTAATGAGGCGAAGGAAAGCTGGTTTGACGATGAAAATTTTATGTCTTACGACTTGCAGCTAAACCGAGAGAAGCTTGAAGAAATTCTGGAATCTAGGCAGTTGTTAGAACAGTTGCGGGAAAGTTTAGATGAAGTGCTGAGTATTGCGCTGGGAAAAGGGATCGGCAAAGCAGATATCGAACAGGTTTTGCTGGTAGGAGGAACTTCTTTAATCCCGGCTGTATCTAATTTAGTGGTTTCGTATTTTGGGCGGCAAAAAGTCAAAACAGACAAGCCTTTTGAAGCCGTGGCGCACGGTGCTTTAGCATTGACACAATTAGCGAGTGTTGAGGATTACTTGCGCCACAGCTATGCAATTCGCCTTTGGGAACCTTATGCTAAAGCTTATGATTATTCGCCGATATTTAGCAAGGAAATGAAATATCCCTGTCAAAGTTCCGAAGAGTTGACGCTGCAAGTGGCAATTGAAGGGCAAAGGGAAATTCGGTTAGATATTGGGGAAGTTGCAGAGGTATCGCAAGCGGAGGTTATTTTTAACGAAAAAGGGCAAATGACGAGCAGTTTGCTCAACAAACAGACGGATTTTCGGTCTCTGGAAAGCCACCACCAGCAGGTTTGTGTGGCGCATTTGAATCCGCCTGGGGTATTGGGAATTGACAGGGTTTCGGTGAGTTTTGAGGTGGATGAGAGGCGGGTTTTGTTGGCGACGGTGCGGGATTTGGTGACTGGTAAGGTGTTGGTGGAAAAAGGGGCGATCGCCAAACTGCAATAATGGTAAAATTTTTAGATAACATTCGGATCTTGAAATCGGTACTACACAAACTCTCGTCCGGATGGTGCGCGGACGGAAGAATATTTATTTAAATCAAATTTATGCCGCCATGAAAAAGCAACAAAATAAATTCAGCCACCTGACGGCAATCGAAAGAATTTATCTGTCATTTCCGGCAAGATTTTTATTGGATAAAAACTTGCTGCAAGGCAAAGTCTTAGATTTTGGGTGCGGCTTCGGCAGCGATGTTAGATTGTTGCACCAAAAAGGCTTGAATATTGGGGGTTACGACCCTTATTATTTCCCGGAATTCCCCGAAGATAAATTTGACACCATCATTTGCTTTTATGTTTTAAATGTTTTGTTTCCTGAAGAACAAGCTAATGTCCTGATGGAAGTGTCGCACCTGTTGAAACCGGGAGGTAAGGCATATTTTGCGGTGAGAAGGGATATCAAAAAAGAAGGCTTTCGAGAACATTATGTCCACAAAAAACCTACATATCAGTGCATTGTCAAACTTCCATTTAAGCCAGTTCACCTAGATGAGTCTTGCGAAATTTACAAATACGTGCATTACAACCATCAAAGAAATTCTACTAATAACTGCATATTCTGCAATCCGTATAAAAACCTAATTTTGCTCACTGAATCAGCAACCGCTTATGCGATGTTTGATGGTTATCCCGCCAGCAAAGGTCATGTTTTAATCATCCCCAAGCGTCACGTTGCAAATTATTTTGAACTTCCGTTTCGAGAGCAATCGGCTTGCTGGTTTATGGCTAATAAGGTACAAGAGATGTTAAGTAAAGAATTTCAGCCTGACGGGTTTAATGTGGGAATAAATATTAATAAACAGGCAGGTCAAAGTCGCACTCACGCGGCTATTCATGTTATCCCGCGTTACAAGGGCGATGCGGCTGGGAATAAAGGCGGAATTAGATATGTAATTCCTAAGAGTTAAAATTAAAATTTAGGACATTGTGAAATGTTTTTTTGACCGCAGAGGCGCAGAGAACACAGAGGAATAGAGAAGAGAGGAATTCATAATTTTTATAAGGATTGTTATATTTGAGCAAACGGCGAGCAAAATAGAGTTAAAATGTGTTTGCCAAGTCTAAAACTACACATTAGCAGTAATTTGGTGTTCTGTTTATGTCTAAGCGCAAAAAGCAAGAATGGCTCAAGGAAACCTTAGAGCTTAAAGAAGACCACAATTGGAAGTCAAAGCCTGGAACTCGGATTTTTGTCGCAGGAAGAGGTGCAGTTCGCTTTGATGCCCCGGAAGATGGGCATTTTGAACCCGATACAAAGTCGTTTCGATTTACGGATAAAAAGCCGCCGGATGATGATTGTTGTTTGGAGGTTTCGTTTAATTTGCTACCGCCTGGTAACTGGGCAGATTTTCCGCTAGTACCGCTATTACAGAAGGTGGTTGAAGATGATACGCGAAATCCGATCGCTCCTGGGGAAATTATCCAATTGAAGCGGCAAACGGCCCGCATTGTTTGGACTGAATTTAAGTTTATCGACCCTCCAGAACAGCGGGAAGCTTATTCGCGAATCTGTATTGGATTGGGTTCTAATGTTCAGTGTTTGATTACTTTTGATTACTGGGTTGACGATGCAGAGCGTTTGACTCCTGTCTGGGATACGGTGATGGATTCGTTAGTTCTGGGTTTGTTTATTAGCGACCCTC
>NZ_JAUBQR010000050.1:0-33145 GCF_036701385.1 Microcoleus sp. Pol12B4
TTTTTATGGCTCTATAGCCGTCAAGTAGTTAGAATGAAATATGGATATGCAGGAGGATTGCTCGTAGGATTTTTCTTTGCAAGCAAATTCAGCAATAAATTTACAAATGTTTTCAACGGTTCTCTTTCTTATGCTCCTGCATTTTTAGTATTACTAGGGTTCGGAGTATATCACTATCAACAGCAAAAGCGTGAGCCATTTATTCTATTAGCAGCATCGGGGGTATTTCTGTTAGCCCTTTCATTCCGAACTCTCGATCAGACAATTTGTCCTTACTTTTCAATCGGCACCCATTTTCTTTGGCATCTTTGTAATGGTATTTTGCTGTACTTATCAGCAAGAGCATTAATCCTAAACAGCCCTATGATTGACTAGGGAGCTATTAATTTTAAAATCAGAATTAGTCCAAGTCTTAGCCAAGCTGCTTGACTCCTATAAGGTTAATCGCGATCGCCCACAGGTAAACTCAGTATAAACCCTGTTTGACCAAGTATGGCAGCATCTAGTTTGATATCGCCGCCGTGGGCCCGTGCAATTTCCCTTGCTAAACTTAGCCCCAATCCCGAGCCTTCTATTTTTTGGATCTGAGTGGAGTCACCCCGATGGAATCGCTCGAAAATGCGATCGCGCTCGCTCAAAGAAATATCTTGAGAGCTATTGACAATTTTTACAATTACTCTTTTTCCCAGACAGTGAGCCTGTAACCTGAGCCAACCCTTCGGTAAATTATATTTAATCGCATTACCAACCAGATTTTGCAAAACCTGCACCAGCAAATCGCGATCGCCCTTGATATATAAATTAGGAGCAATTGCCATTTGCACATCTAAATGCGGGGCTAGCAGTTCCATATCTTCGGAAATTTCCGATAGCAAAGCCGACATATTCACCTCAACCAAATGTAAACCCATACGTCCGGCATCGGCGTGAGAGAGTAAGAGAAGTTTACGGGTTATTTCACTCAAACGGCGCACTTCATCCAATAAATTACTCAGGGTTTGCTGCACCTCAGAACCCGATTCAACTTGATGCAAAGCCCGTTCTAGTTGACCTTGTAAAATTGCCAGCGGAGTCTTTAATTCGTGGGCAGCATCTCCACTAAAACGAGAAGCTTGTTTAAAACTTCGCTCTAGACGTTCTAACATCTGATTGAACACAAAAATTAATTCTACAAACTCTATATCCGTTGCTCCGTCAGGGACGCGCCGATCGAGCCCCTGTACGGTAACATTGCGAATTGCCATCGTGAGCCGCCCAATTGGAGATAGAATACTCCGCGATATGACCCAGGCTCCACTGGCCACGAGTAAAAGCACTACGGGAATAGAAATTAAAAAGATATTGCGAATTGATGCCATTTCCCGATCGATCGCTTGTAAGTTAACAGCGATGGCTATTTGAGTCTGAGGAGAATGAATCGCGCCCACACGCCAAACTGCCCTGCTAGTACGCTGGGTTGCTAGTTTAGCTTTGAAAACTCGAGGAAAATCCGGTCGCTCGAATTGAGGAGGTCGATCGCGCGGAGGTCTTCTTTCTCTCGGTGAGAATGAATCGGGCCGATCGGGAGGTGGTTGATGGGGAGGTGGTGGATAGGGTGGATAGGGTGGAGGTGGTGGAGGGGGAGGTTCTAATTGAAAAGGTATTCTGGCAGGATCGGGAGGCGGTTGGGGCAGCGATCGCCATAGGGAATTGGCATCAATTCCATCTTGCCACTGGCTCGATCGGTAGAGTAAATTACCATCTCTGTCAGTGACCAACAAACCCACGGTTGTTTCCCCATCATTCATGCCCAAAACTGATGGCAAAGAATCATTATAAACATCCCATTGGGCCGATTGGGGGCGGGTTGATTGGATTAACTGATTCTTGATTTCAGCATCAAGACGCTTGACCTTAGCATCGTAAATCAACCACCACGAAACAATACTAAAGCCAATGAGAGCAATACTTGCTAGAACAGCCGATGATAGAGCAATGCGAAAGCGAAAAGATTGCATTTTCACGAGGGAGAATCTGGTTTGCGAAACCGATAGCCAACGCCGCGCACGCTCTCAACCCATCCTGTACCGCCGATCGGTTCAATTTTCTTGCGAATGCGTTGAATACATACATCTACCACATTCGTATTCGGATTAAAATCATAACCCCAGATATGTTCGAGGATTTGCGTGCGGGTGAGTACCCTACCGGGCGATCGCATCAGATATTCCAACAGATTAAACTCGCGGCTTGTAAGTTCTACCGCATGGCGATCGCAAGTAACTTCTCGGAGAATGCGATCGAGCTTAACTGGGCCAACGCTCAGAATATTTTGCCCACCGCCCGAAGCACGCCGCACTACAGCATAAATCCGAGCAACTAACTCCTCAACAAAAAACGGTTTAGCTAAATAGTCATCAGCACCCAGATGTAACCCTTCAATGCGATCGTCTAGTTCATTGCGAGCAGTTAATAAAATCACGGGTACGTTGCGTCCCGCCTTTCGCAGATGTTTGAGAATAGATAATCCGTCTTTTCCCGGCAAAACAATATCAAGCACGATCGCATCGTACTCATTATCCATCGCCCGCCCATAGCCATCATTACCATTATCGCAATAATCCACAACAAAGCCTTGTTCTTTCAAGCCCATACAAACAAAATTGGCGATTTTTTCTTCATCTTCAACGTATAGAACATTCATAGATTTACCTATTCGGTTGCGATTATATGGCCATCAGGCATTTACTTAAATTACAAAACTGTAATCCATCCGCACTGTTGCAGGTAATGTTTGGGGAATTTGATGTATTTATAAACATTTTTAGGTCGGCGATCGTAACTATCATGAAAATTGCTTCAATGCTCGCATTACCTGCTACAGCCTTGCTGCTGGGACTTAGCAGCTTGACTTTCCCCGATCGAACTACAACTAATTCTAATACTGTACTAGCCCAGAGCCAGCCCGAACCCAATCAAGAGCGCAGACATCCGCCCCGTATAGATTTTGCCGCTGCTGCCAAACAATTAGGAGTCACCGAAGCGGAGTTAATCGAAGCTTTGGGCCTACCGGCGAAACCGCCGGAACCGCCAAGCGAAAATAATCGCCCGCCCAACCCACCGCCCCGTCCTCGTTTAGATATTCCCGGTGCAGCGAAAAAGTTGGGAGTCACCGAAGCAGAGTTGATTAAAATTTTGGGCATTTCACCGCGCCCACCCGGCGATCGTAATGTACCTCAAAATTCGGAAAAACGCTAATTTCTCCACATTACAAAACTGTAATCCTAGGACAGGGATAAATGTCATATTGAACCAACTTAATGATTGTAGAGACTAACTCAAAGGCAGATTGAGAATTCATTTCTTTAGCCTGACAACAGATTCAAACTTAGAAAACTAATCCAGGTAATTACATCATGCCAGCACTATTTCCTAATTCAATCAATGCACCGGGCAACCAACCTCCCCAAAATCAAGGTACACCGGGCAACCAACCTCCTCAAAATCAAGGCGCAGCGGGCAACCAACCTCCTCAAAATCAAGGCGCAGCGGGCAATCCTCCAGAGCAAAATCAGGCACCAGTAGGCAACCAACCTCCCCAAAATCAGGCAGCAGTAGGCAACCAGCCTCCCCAAAATCAAGGCGTACCGGGCAATCCTCCTCCCCAAAATCAAGGCGCAGCGGGCAATCTTCCAGAGCAAAATCAGGCAGCAGTAGGCAACCAACCTCCTCAAAACCAAGGCGTACCGGGCAACCCTCCTCCCCAAACTCAAGGCGTACCGGGCAATCCTCCTCCCCAAAATCAAGGCGCACAACTTACGAATTCTGCTTTACCTCCCCAAAACCAAACTCCACCCCCTCCGCCAGCTAACAGTATTAGCACCACAGCAGGAAACGACAATATTACCGGAGATAGTTTAGATAACTTCATCCTAGGTAGTACCGGCACTGATAGCATAATTGGAGGATTAGGCACGGATACAATGAGCTATCTTTCCCTGGGCAGCGGCATTACCATTGAGGCTAAAGGTATTGTAGATAAAGGCGCAGCAGGTACAGATACCCTGCAAAATATAGAACAAATAATTGCTCCTTTAGGACAGATTAATACCATCGATGCTTCTACAGGTAGCGGCACAGCTTCTATTAATGTGGATTTGTCGCAAAATCGTTTGGCGGTTAACAATCTACCCGGTATCGGCACTCTGAATTTTACGGTAGAGAATTTCGTTAACGTCACAGGTACTCCGAATGTAGATGTCCTTACCGGAAACATCCAAAACAATTCTTTAGTAGGAGGAGATGGTAACGATACACTCTCAGGTTTGCGCGGCAATGATACCCTGATTGGAGTCAACCCATCAAGTGCTACACCGGGAAGCAATGATACGGATGTGCTGATTGGCGGTCGAGGTAGAGATATTTTTGTTCTCGGTGATGCTACCAAGACATACTATCAGGGAACAGGAGTTGCACTGATTCAGGATTTCCAACAGGGAATCGATCGCATTCAGTTACGTGGGAGTCTCTCTGACTACAATATTGTTGGTAACTCCATCAATTTGGCTGGTACATCTGACCAAATTGCTGTAATTCAAGGCGGCTTTACTCCTGATAGTTTCCTGTTTGTGTAATATCAATTCCGGCTGCAATCCTTATGATACCGAGGACACGGCACTACCGTGTCCTAATTTATTCTTCCTACTTCTTCCTTCGTGATAAGAGCGCTTACGCGCAGCTTCGCTAACGCACCTCGAAGCGTTTCAATCAAACCAATTATTCCTGCCGGAAATAAGTAAAAGCCCTAATTTTCGGCAATTACCGATCGCTCTTTAATCCAATCGAGTAAAATAGGATTGACCAATTCCGGCGCTTCATCTTGCGGGCAGTGTCCCACTCCCTCCAAAGGAATAAACTTTTCAACAGCCGGAAACTTTGCCAATTGTCGCCCCAATGCGATCGGCTCCCAAGGGTCGTCCGTACCCCACAAAATCAAAGCAGGACAGCTCAAACGTGGCAACAAATCCTCCGGTAGCGGCCCTTGAGAATAACTGATAAATGCTACAAATACTTCGACTGCGCCGCTGTCTTTGGCAGGTTTCAGCAGCATATTTATCAGTTCGTCGCTGACAGCTTCAGGACGGCGATAAGCTTGCAAAAGCACTTTTTTTACTGTTTTTGGCGTTGCTAATTGTTTAAAAAATAATTGACTTATCCACTTGACATTTAAAATTTTTTGTGCAATTGGGGCTCCAAAACTGCGATACCAAGGCAATTCGGCGCGTTTGCGATCGTGCAGCAACCGCAGGGAACAATTGAGTAAAATTACGCCAGAAGCAATATCGGGAAAATCTACAGCGGCTTGCATTATTGCCACACAGCCGATCGAATTTCCGACCAAAAAAGCCGGCCCGCCCGCAACTTCCCGACAAAAATCAGCAATTAGCTGTCCCCAAGTTTCAAAAGTATAGTCAATCTCAAGTTTGGGCGCGGGTTTAGCAGAACCGCCAAAACCGATGAGGTCGATCGCATAACAGCGGCAATCAGCAGCCAGCGCCGGCAAATTCTTGCGCCAGTGGCCCCAAGACGCACCGAAACCGTGGACGAACACCACCGCAGGCCCCTGGGAACCCGCAGCCTGGTAGCAAATTGGAAAGCCTTTCCACAGCCAAGTTTGAGGCGAAATAAGTGTTGACAAAGCGGGACTAGAAGATGTCATGCGATTTTAGATTTTAGATTTTAGATGAATGCAAGGCTGCAAAGGACTCAAGTCATTACTACAAACCGTATCGCAATTCGAGGCAACCGCTAGGACATAAATCCCAAACCCTCTTCCCTCTTCCCTCAGCGTCCTCAGCGCTCTCTGCGGTTCATTTCTCTTCCTTCTTCCTTCTGACTTTGCAGTTAGAGCCGATATTATGTCACGATTAAACCTGCTGACTTCTTTGCTGTATTAAAATTTCCCTTATGCCAACGATCGTTTCCACTGCTGTCGTACCGTTTCTGGGGTCAGAAATTGTACCAGACTACGACACCGCCAAAGTAGTAATCTTGCCAATTCCCTACGAAGCTACCACCACTTACCGCCGGGGGTGCGAAAACGGGCCCGCTAAACTTCTAGAAGCTTCTCATCAACTCGAGTGCTACGACGAAGAATTGGATTCCGAAGTTTGCTACGATGTCGGAATTTATACACAAGAGCCGATCGCCGATACTCGCAACAGGCAGCCAGTTTCATCCTCAGAAATGCTGCGAGTCACCCAAGCCGCAGTGCATCAGCTAGTTACCGAAAATAAATTTGTCATCTCCCTCGGAGGTGAACACAGCATCACTGCCGGCGTTGTCGAAGGTTATCGCCAAGCATACCCAAACGAACCTTTCACAGTCGTGCAAATTGATGCCCACGGCGACTTGCGGCACGAGTACGAAGGCTCGATCCACAACCACGCCTGCGTGATGCGACGTATTGTAGATATGGGCTTACCGACACTGCAAATCGGGATTCGCGCTATCTGCAAGGAAGAAGCCGACTTGATTAAAGCAAAACAGCTAAACGTGATTCGCGCCAGAGAAATCGCTACTCAACCGGATTGGGCCGATCGGGCAATTGCCAGCATAACAACTAAGCGAGTATTTTTGACGATCGACTTAGACGGCATCGATCCGACTTTAATTCCAGGGGTGGGAACACCCGAACCGGGCGGGTTAAATTGGTATTCCCTCACGGGATTTTTGCGCCGCATCTTCGAGTCATACGAAGTAATCGGGTGTGACATTATGGAATTAGCACCTGTTGTAGATTCTGTAGTCTCAGAATTTACCGCCGCCAAATTAGCATACAAACTTATTGGATACCAAGCTCTGGCTCAAGGTTGGCTAAAGCCAGACGAGGAATAAATCGCGAAGTACGAATCACAATAGGCTGTTGGCAAGGCTAGAATTAAGCTAAAGCCAAACAACAGCCAATTTTATTCGTGCTGACAGTTTCATCTTTCATGCTGGCAAATACTGCTCTTCACCTCCTGAAAACATGAGTTTACTAATCGATACAACGGGTACTCCCATTAACGGCTACGCTCCCGATTTTGAACTGCCGGGAGTTGACGACGAAGTTCACCATTTAGCTCGATATTTAGAAAAATTTCGGGCGATCGCGGTGATATTTATGTGCAATCATTGCCCTTACGTGCAGTTGTATCTCAATCGTATGAAAGAACTTCAAGCAGATTTTCAAGATCGAGATGTTACTTTAATCGGGATTAATGCTAATGATGCAAACCAGTATCCCGACGACAGTTTTGAGAACATGAAAATTTTTGCTGCCAACAATCAACTCAACTTCCCCTACATCCGGGATGTTGCTCAAGATGTCGCTGAAAGTTTTGGGGCTTCTAAAACGCCGGAGGTTTTTTTGTTAGACCAAGACGGCAAACTGCGCTATAAAGGTTTAATTGACGACAACGCTGACGATCCGGCGGCGGTGCAGGTTTCTTATCTGCGGAGTGCGATCGACCAATTGCTCAACAGTCAACCCGTTGAGCCTTCAACTACAGAGGCAATAGGCTGTTCCGTCAAATGGCGAGCATAGGCAGATTTAAAATTAACGTTCCGACACTAATTATTAACTGGTTCCCAGGCACAGCCAGGGAACCTATCTCCAGAGGCTCTGCCTCGTCAAAGACTGGATGAAAATTGGAGGTACAGCCTCCGAATCTGCTTTACCAGGCAGAGCAGGGTAAGGAGTAAAAAGATTCAAAACAATTGTCTGTGAACTTAAAAAGTAGACGTATTCCCAACTTAATTTTCGCAGTCGCCTTCCTGCTAGCACTGCTGATTATTTGGAACTTATTTAAGAACTTTTCCTCAGTCGATACGTTGCAGCGCACCTCCTTAAATGTATCCGCTGCTATCAGTCTCTCGAAAGCTTTAGGGGAAATCAAAACTGTTTATCAAAGCAGTAATCCGAATTTTACTATTACTTATAATTTCGGTGCTTCCGGCGCTCTCTCACAGCAAATTCAGCAAGGCGCCCCGGTAGATGTATTTTTCAGCGCCGCCACCAACCCAATGGATGCTTTGCAGCAATCTAACCTGCTAATTAACGACACGCGCCGCAATTTACTGACAAATCGCGTAGTTTTGATTACTCCCAAAAATGGTGTTGCTTTGACGGATTTCAAACAGTTGACAGATGCCAGAATCAATAAAATTGCGATCGGCGAACCTAAAAGCGTACCTGTGGGCCAATACGCTCAGGAAATGTTAAATAAACTTGGATTGTGGCGGCAAATACAGCCCAAATTAGTGCTAGGAAATAACGTCCGCCAAGTGCTGACATTCGTCGAAAGCGGTAACGTTGATGCTGGTATAGTTTATGCGACTGACGCCACAGCCTCCGACAAAGTAACTGTGCGGCTAACGGCTGCCGAAAATTTGCATTCGCCCATTGTTTATCCGCTGGCAGTTATCAGAAACAGCCGCAATCCGGTTGCTGCGAAAGCGTTTGTTGACTTTTTGGCGGGCGATCGAGCTAAAATAGTATTTCAGAAATACGGATTTGGTATAGTTCGATAACTAACTAATTAGGGATTTTTTACCGCTGATGAAAGCAGATAAGCGCTGATTAACGCGGATTTATTTATTATAGATGGAATTTGATCTTTCTCCGCTCTGGATATCTCTAAAATCTTCCGCTATTGCGACATTTCTCACCTTTTTCATGGGAATAGCCGCCGCCCGGTGGATGCTTTCAACTCGCATCAGAGGTAAAGCTTTAATTGAAGGGATTTTCATTTCTCCCTTAGTTTTGCCACCGACAGTAGTGGGATTTTTGCTGCTGCTGCTGTTTGGAAGAAATGGGGCGATCGGTCAATTCTTGCTACAATTCGACTTAACTATAATTTTCACTTGGCAAGCCGCCGCCATTACTGCCACAGTTGTATCATTTCCCCTCATGTACAAAACTGCTTTGGGAGCTTTTGAGCAAATTGATGCCAATCTTCTCAACGCAGCCCGCACTTTGGGAGCATCGGAGTGGCAAGTTTTTTGGCGAATTATGGTGCCGCTAGCATGGCCGGGAATTTTAGCAGGAACTATTCTCGCATTTGCCCGCGCTTTGGGTGAATTCGGCGCTACGTTGATGTTAGCGGGGAATATTCCCGGACAAACTCAAACTATCCCGATGGCAATTTATTTTGCTGTGGAAGCTGGGGATATGAGGCAAGCTGCTATTTGGGTTTTGATTATTCTGAGTATTTCTTTGAGCGTGCTAACTGCTGTTAATTTTTGGACGGATTTACAAAGGAGCTCGCTCAAACCGAATTCGAGCCAAATACTGCAATCAAATATTCCTAAAGTCGCGTCTACTTTTACCACAAATCCCCAAAAACAACAACCGAAAAGCGGACTTTGTTTAAGCATTTTTAAACCTCTCTCCAGCTTTGCCTTGGATGTGTGTTTCGATATCGGCGCGGAAGTGCTGGGAATTTTGGGCGCGTCGGGTTCTGGTAAAAGCATGACTCTGCGCTGCATCGCCGGTTTGGAAACTCCAATGAGCGGTAAAATTGCAGTCAATGGCAGGGTTTTATTTGACTCAGCCCAGGGTATTAATGTAGCTTCTAAAGACCGCCGCATCGGTTTTTTGTTTCAAAACTATGCTTTATTTCCTCACCTGACTGTTGCTCAAAATATTGCCTTTGGCTTGCAGCATTTATCTGAAAGCGAGCAAAAAACTCGGGTAAAAGAACAGCTAATTTCGGTGCAAATGTCGGGACTGGAAAACCGCTACCCGCACGAACTTTCGGGGGGCCAACAGCAGCGGGTGGCTTTGGCGAGGGCGATCGCCCCTTCTCCAGAATTGCTGCTGTTAGACGAACCGTTTTCTGCTTTGGATACTCACTTACGCAGTCAACTCGAACGTGAGTTAATGCAGACTCTGGCTAATTATCGGGGCATTACTTTGTTTGTCAGCCACAATTTAGAGGAAGTTTACCGGGTGTGCAAAAATCTGTTGGTATTGGCCGAGGGAAGGCCGATCGCCTTTGATACCAAAGAGAACATTTTCGATCGCCCTGGCAACTTCACCGTCGCCCAGTTGACTGGCTGTAAGAACTTCTCAGCAGCTAAACAGATCGCAGAAACTCTCGTGGAGGCGATCGACTGGGGCTGTACTCTGAGAGTAGTCGAACCAATTCCCAAATCTCTAGTTTCTGTGGGAATTCGGGCTCATCAACTGAGTTTTGTTAGCGGGTGCGATCGTGAAAATACTTTTGCTTGTTGGATCGCCTCAACTGTTGAAACTCCGCACCGGGTGACATTATATCTCAAATTGCACTCGCCTCCCAATGATTCCCAAGATTATCACTTGCAAGCCGAAGTTTTCAAGGAAAAGTGGAGGGCTATTAAGGACAATCCTTTTCCCTGGTATGTTCATTTCGAGCCAATTAGGTTAATATTAATGGAAGCCTGAGTTAACTAGCAATATACCGTTAACCGTCAACACTCAACTGTTAACCGTCAACACTCAACAGCTAAATACATCTTAACCCAACCTTTAATCATGACTGAACAAATTAAAAAAACCGACGCTGAATGGCAACAACAACTCACGCCAGAACAGTTTAAAGTCACCCGCAAAAAAGGAACAGAAAGAGCTTTTAGCGGCGAATATCACGACAACAAAAAACCAGGAATTTATAAGTGTATTTGCTGCGGCACTGAGCTATTTAAATCAGAAACCAAGTACGATTCCGGTACCGGTTGGCCGAGTTTCTACGCTCCCGTTAGCGAAGAAAATGTCAAGTGCGAGTCGGATAACACCTTGTTCATGCGCCGAACAGAGGTACTGTGCGCTGTTTGCGATGCTCATCTCGGTCACGTATTTAACGACGGCCCGAAACCTACCGGTCAGCGTTACTGCATGAATTCTGCTGCTCTTGATTTCGTCCCCAAAGATTGACTTTTTTAAGGGCGGGCTAAGAGTGCCCAACCCCTACTCCCCACAAAAAATCAATCCGGTTGTGGAACAGGCAAGATGCCTGTTCACCTAGCATTCATTGAGAAAAAATTAATCCGGTTGTGGAACAGGCATCTTGCCTGTTCACCTAGCAGCCCGCGCCACAAACAAATTCTCTTGCAACACAACCAGGATGCCTGTTCCGGGCAATTGATGTTCAAAATGCACCCGTACTGCTATCTTATGGTGGAGGCAAAAAGAGTAAAAACATAGTGGCGGCATGGGGATGGTATATCAGCGAGTTTTGCTGAAGCTCAGCGGTGAAGCGCTGATGGGGAGCTTGGGCTACGGCATCGATCCGGTAGTCGTTCAGTCGATCGCCCAGGAAGTGGCCAAAGTCGTTTCCCAAGGCATTCAAATCGCGATTGTTGTCGGTGGTGGCAACATTTTTCGCGGGGTGAAAGCTGCTTCGGCAGGGATGGATCGGGCAACGGCTGATTATGTGGGCATGATTGCTACGGTGATGAATGCTATCACTTTGCAGGATGCCCTTGAACAAGCAGGAGTGCCAACGAGGGTGCAATCGGCGATCGCCATGCAAGAAGTAGCTGAACCGTACATCCGGCGGCGGGCAATTCGCCACCTCGAAAAAAAACGAGTAGTGATTTTTGGTGCCGGTTCTGGCAACCCTTTTTTTACTACTGATACTACAGCCGCTTTGCGGGCGGCTGAAATTGATGCAGAGGTGATTTTTAAAGCTACTAAGGTAGATGGGGTGTACGATTCCGACCCCCACCTCAACCCCAACGCGCGCAGGTATCAAACCCTCACCTATGCCCACGTCTTGAATCAAGATTTGCGGGTGATGGACAGTACCGCGATCGCCCTTTGCAAAGAAAATAATATTCCTATTATGGTATTTGACCTCTCGGTGTCGGGCAACATTTACCGAGCTGTAATGGGAGAATCTATTGGAACTCTTGTCGGAGGTTTTTGTGAAGTTAGCTGAAGCAGAAGATCATATGCAAAAGGCAGTTGAGGCTACTCAACGGTCTTTTAATACTATTCGGACGGGACGGGCCAATGCCTCCCTCCTCGATCGAGTCATGGTAGACTACTACGGCTCTCCAACTCCCATCAAATCCCTTGCCAACATCGGCACCCCGGATGCGACTACGATCACCATTCAACCGTTCGATCGCACAGCGCTTACCTCGATCGAAAAAGCAATTTCCCTGTCTGATGTAGGACTCGTTCCCAACAACGACGGTTCAGTTATTCGCTTGAACATTCCGCCGCTGACAAGCGACAGACGCCAAGAATTTGTCAAAATGGCCAGTAAGTTTGCTGAAGAAGGTAAAGTTGCAATTCGCAATATCCGCCGCGATGCCGTTGACTCGATTCGTAAGCAGGAAAAAAGCAGCGATATCTCTAAAGATGAATCCCGAGACTTGCAAGATAAAATTCAAAAGCTGACGGACAAGTACATTGCCAAAATAGAAGAAGTTCTGGCAGCCAAAGAGAAAGATATCACGACTGTTTAGGGAATGGGAAATTGGGCAGGGGAAATAGGAAGAGTTTTGAGATTGCTCAGAGCCGATCGCGAACAACGATCAGACGCTTAATGATTTGTGAGTTGTGAGTTAAAAACTCAACGTTTAACAATCATTAACTTACCAATTCCTCCTGCCCCATGACCAATCACTTATTACCAGTTACCCATTACCCAAAATGTTTGATTGCATTATTGTCGGTGCAGGCCCGGCAGGCAGCACAGCAGCTTATCACCTGGCAAAGCAGGGACGTTCTGTTTTGGTAGTAGAAAAAGCATCTTGGCCCCGTAATAAGCCTTGTAGCGGGGGGGTTTCTGGGGCGATCGCCCAATGGCTCGATTTTGACCTGACGCCCGCTATTTCGATGAAAGCTAATAAAATTAGCTACACATGGAAAATGGAAAATCTGGTGCAGGTTCAAATAAATTCCCCAATGTGGATGGTACAGCGAGATGTATTTGACGACTTTTTAATTAAACAAGCTCAAAAAACTCGTGCGGAACTTAGACACTCTACACAAGTTAAAGGAACTGAGTTTAAAAATTATGTTTGGGAAGTTAAAATAAACTCAGAACCTGTTGCTGGCCGCTATTTGATTGCTGCTGCTGGTGCCGGCGGGTCGATGACTAAGAGGCTGGGATTGAAAGAGCCAAAACTCTGTTTGAGCGCTTGTTTAGAAACTCGCTCAATCAAGGGCGATTCCCTCAATTTCGATTTTGGTACTATAAAAAAAGGTTTTATCTGGAGCTTTCCCAAAGCTGACCGCTACTCGACGAGCAAAATTTTGTGTGGCGAACTGCGTTATGCCCATATCGCTAACCGCGCTTTTCAAAAGCTGATGCCGTTTTAGAATGAAGCAAGAGGGAATAATAAATATTCTTAGCTCCCCATTGCTTATTCTTGATTTCGTAAATTTAAAAATAGCAATTACGCACTATTTCTCAGAAAGCCAGTTGATTCCTAGATTTTTCGTTCCCCAACCAGATTTTTTACAATAAACTGGGTTTAAAATGGTAAATGCTATTTTAAATAAAGTAGATGCGAGGATTTTTTAATACAAGCCCCACGCTGCTTATAGAATAAACCTCAAATACGCCGGGAGGCAAAAAAAGTGGTTTGATACCTTACTCTAACGCGATAAGGCGCTTCAGAGACACCCTGAATAATTACATTCTACCTAAATCCTGTAAAATATATAATCTCAAATCTAATGATAATTTATTTTTATAAAGTAGAGGAGCCTTACGGCTGCTTTTCTAATTTTTCACTACACGACATTTGTCTGCACGGCCAATATTGGTTGACTGTGGAACATTACTATCAAGCCCAAAAATTTCTCAGCACGGATAAAAGATTAGTGGCGGCGATTCAAGCCGTAGCAACTCCTCAAGAAGCCGCTAAATTAGGTCGCGATCCCAACCACCGGATTCGCACTGATTGGGAAGCCGTGAAAATTCCTATTATGCGCGAAGCAGTTTTAACTAAGTTTCTCACTCATACAGACATTCAAGCGATTCTCCTCGCCACAGGGGATCGAGTCATTGTTGAGGATTCGCCAACCGATTACTACTGGGGGTGTGGCGGCGACCGAACCGGTCAAAATCATTTGGGTAAAATTCTGATGAGCGTGCGCCAAGAAATTAGTCAGCGCCTTGCGCGCTGATAGAAACTCAAATTCTTTCGTTAATTATCATTATATGAAGTTATACAACAAATGTCAAGTTATCCTAACAATGAATATCTCTCATAGTGAGATTTTAAGATTGCGAGAAATTTATAAGAGCATTAAAATAATAATTATTATTTGCTTAAGTCGCTCGGCCTGTTGAAGGCAAGGATTAAACTGGCGCGATCTTAGATTTTACTTACCCCAGCCCACCCGAGGCGATACACCGTCGTCTCTCACAAGTGTGCGACGGATTAATTGTACAGATCGGTTTAGTCAAAAATTGCGGGTAATGTATTTGAGTTTGAACGTTCCAACAGCACATCAAAACTTCTTATTATTGTATAAGTACAAAAGGAGATTTATGCAACTCACAGAAAGTACGCAAGAATTACATTATAAACTAGACAGAGAACTTTTGATACGGCGGATAACTGAACGCATTCGCCAATCTCTAGAATTAGAAGATATTTTAACCAGTACGGTAGCAGAAGTGCGGTCTTTTTTGAAAACAGATCGCATTATGATTTACAGGTTTAGTGCCGACGGCAGTGGAGAAGTTGTTGCTGAGTCAATTAATAATAACTGTCTCCCTTCCTTGAAAGGACTGCACTTTCCAGCAGACGACATTCCCGCGAGCGCCCGGGAGATGTATGTCACTTTGCGCCAGCGGACAATAATAGATGTTAACTCCGGGACGATCGTCCTGAGTCCCCTCGATGCTGCAGACACCGGTCAACCTTTAGTAAAGGAAGAGATGCACTACAGATCGCTCGATCCTTGCCACACAGCTTACCTGATGGCAATGGGAGTGCAATCTTCCTTAGTCGTGCCGATTTTGCACCGTAGGATCGCGTCGGAAAACAGCAAAACAGATATCTGCGAGGCAGCGACGTGTCTGACTCGATACGAACCAGGAAATAATCAAAAAATTCACATCGAACTGTGGGGACTTTTAGTGTCTCACCACTCTGCGGCTCTCAATATTTCACCAGCAGATTTAGAAGTGGTTCAGCTCGTATCAGATCAATTGTCTAGCGCTATAGCCCACGCGCTCCTCCTGCAGCAAACCCGCTCTCAAGCCGCCCGCGAAGCTACCGTGAGCCGCATAGCAGCCCTGTTGTATGGTCACGTCAACATTCAACTGCAGCAAGGTTTAGAAGCCACCGTCACCGCTTTGGGTGGCAGCGGTGGCAGACTCTATCTCAACCAGCCGAAAATCAACGGTGAAAAGTTATCCGCTCCCCAGATTGAGGGAGGATTGCCAACTGCCCCCGCCCACAGTAATGCTACCTTTGAACTGTTCACCACAGGAGAACAACCGACACTTCCCAATTGGGAAAAAGTTAAGGCTATCGAAGCTCATCCCCTCTGGCAGGAATGGCTAACCAAAGGATTTAAAAATACTGAAGAGCTTCCCAAAATTTCAACTTTTACTAATTGTCAATTCCCATTTTTCATAATTACTGACTTATACAAAGAACCTCTATTTAGAGTTTTAGTTCCCGCTTTCCAATCTACTAAAATTAGGGGTTTGCTGGTAATTCCCCTCCACTATAAACAACAATTAGTCGGCTGTTTGACCATTTTTCGCAATGCAATAGATACCGAAAAAATGTGGGCGGGGCGGTTTGACAGCAGCGTGGCACAAACCCTTCCCAGACAATCCTTTGAACTCTGGCGAGAAATAAAAAAAGGTCAGTCGCCCGAGTGGAAGTACGAGGAAATTGAGCAAGCTTTAGCTATAGGCAGCCAATTTTGTTCGGCAATTGGGCAGTACGTTCTTTATAAAGAAGTGCAAACCCTGAATGCAAACTTGGAGCGCCAAGTTCAAGAACGCACCGCTCAATTGCAACAATCCTTGGACTTCGCCAAAGTATTGACGCGAGTTAGAGACCAGATTCGCAGCACCTTAGATTTAAAAATCATACTGCAAACTATTGTGCGAGAAGTCAGAGTTTTGTTGGATACCGATCGCACGGTAATTTACCAATTTGCAGCAGATAAACAGGGCGAGGTAGTTGTCGAAGCTGTTTGCGGCCAGTGGCGGTCAATTTTAGGTATCACATCTCCACAAGAATGCTTGCCAGAAGGCTCAGACTGCTTTTATGGAGCCGGACGGGTGCGAGCAATTAATGATATTTATACTGAGGATTTAACACCCTGTCACCGCGAATTTTTGGAAGAGTTGCAGGTGAGAGGAAGTTTAATTGTGCCGATGAGAGGCAAAGATTCCCAATTGTGGGGGTTGTTGATTGCCCATGAGTGTTCAGGGCCGAGAGTTTGGCAAACAGCAGAACAGGAATTGGTGCAACATTTAGCGGCTCAAGCTGCGATCGCCATTCACCAAGCAGAACTTTATCAAGAAAGTCTCAATGCAGCAACTGCAGAGCGATTAAAAGCCGAACAGCTAGCTAAAACAGTCACAGAACTGCACAATACCCAAGCCCAACTGATTCAAACCGAAAAAATGTCCAGTCTCGGACAACTTTTGGCCGGAGTCGCCCACGAAATCAATAACCCCGTTAACTTTATCTACGGCAATCTGTCCCACGCGAGCGAATACACCAAAGATTTGCTCTGCTTGGTGGAACTCTACCGCCAGCACTACCCCAATCCCAACCCAGAAATTAGCGAGTGCTCTGAAGCAATCGACATCGAATTTCTTGCGGAAGATTTGCCAAAAATTTTGGGTTCCATGACAGTCGGAGTTGAGCGCATCCGCCAGTTAGTTGTATCTTTGCGTAATTTTTCCAGGACGGATCAAGCCGAGAAAAAAGCCGTTGACATTCACGAGGGCATTGACAGTACCCTGTTGATTTTGCAGCACCGGATCAAAGCCAATTCCGATCGTAACACCGTAGAAATTATTAAAGAATACGCCAATTTACCCTTAGTAGAATGCTATGCCAGCTCGCTCAATCAAGTATTTATGAATCTCATCGGTAATGCCCTTGACGCCCTAGAAATGGGAAAAAAAGATCGAGGTATGAATCTCCCCTTGAAAGCGGCAAGTGCAGCGGCGACACATTTAAGCTCGCAAATACTGCCTATCGAGTCAGGAGATATAAATCCTACCACCGAGTGTTTGATTCCTGATTTCCCCTCTCCTTGCATTCGGATTCGCACTGAATTAATCAATGAAAAAACGGTAGTAATTTGCATTGCCGACAATGGTCACGGCATCCCCAAAGAGTTAATCTCTCACATATTTAATCCGTTTTTTACTACTAAACCCGTAGGTCGGGGCACGGGTTTAGGACTGTCTATCAGTTACCAAATTGTAGTTGAGAAACACCAAGGCGTACTAAAGTGTGTTTCTGTACCCGGTCATGGTACAGAGTTCTGGATCGAGGTTCCCCTGAATTAGGTAGAACAACGTAAAAAAACAACACACCCAGATACCCGACTTCTTTGAGAATTCGGAAAATTAACAACGATCGCGTTTTACGTCAAGAAATTATTTTCTCTTCATCGCAGAGAGATATAATTCGATTTACAAAAGCTTTTAGTTCGGGACAAGCTTTAATCGCAATCATCAGATCGTTGTTTTTCAAAATAGCCACTCCATCACTCACTTTGTCATAGTCTCTTCTGCATTTTCCTGTTCTAAAAATTTCCTTAATCCAATAGGAAGGTGGCTTTTGATTATTCACTGTTTCAGGCGAACCGCTAGGAGCAGAAAGGTTGTGTTTCGCTAGCTTCTGGATAGTTGTCCTGTAGGGAAGAAGCCATGCTTCAAAATCATGTGATGCTATGTGAGGATAGAATTTTGGGTTTTTACCTACCCATGTCCTCATTTTCTCTTTAGCATCATTGGCATCTTTAAAGTCCGGCTTTCCGGTATAAACGTCTGTAAGTGCAATTACAGCATGATAGCCATCATTATCGAGGAAATTTTCAACAATAAGCTTGAGTTTCTTTTCCTTGGGAATTCCACCATGTTGTGGTTTAAAGTCGAGTCAGGGCATTTTTTGCTCTAAACGACTTTGCAGAAACTCACGAAGCTTCTTTCTAAATGCCATTTCAGTAGCACCTTCAACCAAAATAGCAATTCTCATGGACGGCCACCCATTATATTCATTTCCCAAACCTGGTCAAGACTGTAATCTTCTAACCATTTATCCAGGTTAAAAGTGTCACCCCACGTCATTTTTGCCTCCCCTTCTTCCAAATCGCAGACCAAAATCTCGCTTGGATCGAGAAATCTGATGAGTCTATCTGAGTGTGTTGCAACTATCAGTTGAGTGTGTTTTGAAGCTTCTCTCATTAGATAAACTAAGTGTCTTAAGAGTTCCGGGTGTAGGCTAACTTCTGGTTCATCTAGCAACGTAATAGTTCTTAAAGTTTGACTTTGCAGGAGTGCAACTAACCAGAGGAAGCGCAGCGTTCCTTCTGATAGCTCATGGACATAGAAAGGCTGAGAAAAATTCCTATCGGTCCAAGTCATAGACATAGTTCCTGCGGCAACCGGAGGAAAGTTTAATCGCTCGAAATCTGGAAAGGCAGCAGAAATGATATTTTCAACCATTTCAAAACGGTCACGATCCGTTTCCCGAAGGTCATAAAGACAGGAAACGAGGTTTTCACCGCTTGCTCCAGGCAACTTTGCAGGGCGCATTGCTTGAGGTAGACGAATTGGACTTTTCTCTGAAACATCGAGTGATCCATAATATGTGCAAGAAGCAAGGCTCTTTCTCAGATCCTCAGGTTCGCGATACATTTTAGGAACTTGAGAAAGCGATGTTTCAAGAGGATTATGCTCCCAATTGGGCCTCACCAATCCACTGCCATCTTGATAATATTTAATATCCAACCCTTGTGATTCAATATACTTGAATGGTTCAGGCCTGTTGGGATTTCTCTGCTGTGTTAAATATTCATCTCTGACTTCATAAGATAAACCTTTGGGTGACAATGTTAAGCTGTAATTCAAAGGAATTTTTTTATCGGGCACTTGCATTGAAATTTCAATTTCCAGTTCTTGTACTTTACCTCTTGTTAAAATTTCATTCAAGCCGCCTTTAAGTTGTAATAAATTCTGTAAATTTCCACTGGCTGAAGCGGCTAGTATTGAAAGAACATCTAAAAAAGAAGTTTTTCCTGCTCCGTTTGCACCAATCATGACGATGAGATTTCTCATCTCAAGCTCAATATTTTGAAGACGCCGAAAACCCCTTACTGATATATTTTCAAATCTATTCATATTCTGTCTTTAAATAGTGAAACTAGCCTAGACACATATATTGAGACTAGGCTAAGTATATCTGCCTTAGATACTTTAGAGGTTTAGTAAAGCCAGATGGGTGTATGAAACGGTCTGCATCCCTTGGGTTGGCGCAGCATGAAAAGTCGTTGGAGCAGACCGATGTCGTTCACAAGTCTTTAAGGCAAGATTAGCTTCACGAGCACAGAACCGATCGATCCCAGAAGACTCATAAAGTTGCCACCGCCGCCCGTGCGGGGTTCCGTAGGCTTTTGACGTGCAACAATGGCTTCGGCTAACTGCTTTGACAAATCCTGACCTTGAGGATTTCCTTGAGCTGCAAAGAGTTTGTTTGCTCGATCGGCGTCTTGAGCCGCGCCCGCGAAGTCTCCCAAGTCAGCGCGAGACATACTGCGCGCAAAATAAACGGCTGCTAAATCCGATTTCAGATTCAGCGCTTGATTGTAATAATCAATGGCGTTTCTATAGTTTCCTGCTTGAGCTTCCAGCACTCCCAACCGGTAGAAGTCTTCAGCGGTGCCGATATTGGTTGGCATTCCTCTAACTCCGAGCAGTTGCGCGTTATTTAAATTAGCGCCTTGCAGATTGGCGTCGCTGAGATAGGCACTTCTCAAGTCAGCACCGCTGAGGTTCGCACCGCTGAGGTTGGCCCCTGTCAGATTGACGCCAAACAGGCTGGTGCCGCTGAGGTTGGCACCGCTGAGGTCAGCCCCGGTGAGGTTGGCTCGACTGAGGTTAGCCAACCTCAAGTCAGCACCTTTGAGATTGGATCCTGTTAAATTGGCTAAAACCAAGCCCGCACTGCTGAGGTCGCAGTTGGGGCACTGTCGGGTAGCTAGTAATTGTTGCGTGTGTTGGATGTTCTCGGCGGGTGCAGGAGTGATCGGGGCGATCGCGCTCAGCAACGTTGCAGCAGCGATGATTCTGAGTTTCATTTTAACCGTCCAAAATCCAAAATATTAAATCTAAAATAGCTTTTATCGAAGCAATTGAAAATCACCATAACACAAGTTCACCCAACAAATCTTTTGACTTGCCGTATCTAGGAGTTGTGTGCGCCATCAGCACCCTACATTGAAGTTCTCGGCCTTACCTGAGTGTCAAATAAACAGTTCGCTGCCAATAAATTAGGGTAATGAAAACTTCATTACCCTTTAGCCGCTGTTCTCGGCAACCATAAAAATTAACAAATAAATTAGTCGTGAATCGTGCCGTCGGGCATCGTTGTACCCTTAAGATATACTCCGCTCAGGTTAACTTTTGTAAGGTTTGCTCCCAACAGGTTTGCTCCGCTTAAGTCTGACGCACTTAAAATCGCTTCAGTCAAGTCTGCCCTAATTAAACTCGCCCCCATTAAGTCGGCTCCGCTAAGGTCTACTTTGCTCAAGTTTGCGCCAATTAAATCGCATTCTGTGAGCACCGCCCTACGCAAGTTTACCCCGTAAAGATTTACTCCGTGCAAGTCTGCACGGCTAAGTGTGGCCCGAGATATGTTGGCTCCAATTAAAGTTGCTTGGATCAGGGAAGCTCCGCTCAAGTCTGCTTTGCTGAGGTTCGCTCCCATCAACTCAGCTCGATTCAGGTTAGCTTCAACTAAAAGTGCTTCTGTGAGGTCGGCTCCACCTAAGTCTGCTCTTCTCAAATTAATTTTGCACAAATTGGCTTTGCCAAAGTTGACTCTGTTGAGTTTCGCTTTGCTGAGATTGGCTCCAATCAGGTCGGCTTCATACAGATTGGCTCCAATCAATTCTGCTTCGTAGAGGTAGACCTCGTGCAGGTAGACCCCGCTAAAATTTCTTTCTCCTATTGCGTATAGCTTGAGCAGTTCGTCAACGTTCATTGTGGCTTCTCTACACCTTTTAAATGAAGAATACTGTCAGCAAGCTGGTTGCACCGGATGTTCTGCAATTTTAGATTCTGAAATATTCACGCCCAGCCTGAAACTTCCCTCAACATGCAAGGTTTGAGTACAAATTAGATGGTTTGGTGAGGGTGAAGGACAAAGCTGCATTATTTTTTCTATTTGGGTAAAAATTAATATTTAAAAATATTAACAGCAAGTTTGAGCGTACTTCGTAACTAAATCCCCAAGATTCTACGTGGAAACTCCGATCAAACCCATAACTTTTTGTGTGTAGTTGAGTTTACTGAGTAATAGTGTGACCAAGATCACGAAGCACTGTTAGTAGGATCACATAGAAAACCCCCTTTCGATCACAGCAGGCGGGAAAAAATAGCCGATACTTATACTGTAATGCTGAAAAATTGACAATGCCACTCTCGTCGTGTTTTACTCAATTGGCGATAAAGCCAGTAGTTTCACAGATACTTGCCCGTGGCAAGAAAGTCGGTGGCAACGTCACTCGGCGCTACCCGCTCTGACTGATGAGAGTGCTGATATCTAAGGATTTTTCGCACAGCGAATGCCAAAAATGCACTTCTGGGACTAGGGGAATGTCTGTATAACAATGCGAGCGCTGGTGTACAGACATTCGCTTGTTTGCTAGCACCTAATGACTAAAAATCGCTCATACGTTTGCAAAAAATACCAATAAATACCAGGAAAACCATGATAGATGTTTAACAATAAGAGAATAAATGGTATTCCTTAAGAGTCACCTATTACCGCTTATGTTACAGTCGAGCGGTTAACGGCTATCAGTATTAGCAATGACGCTTGTCCATCAAATACAAAACTGACCCAGAAACCGGGTTTATTACCAAAAAAAATCGTTGCAACCTTGCTCCAGGTTAAAATAATCTGGTTTCTGAGCGTCCGAGTGCCGCCAGGAAGGAAAAAGTTTAATGGGAACGATCGCTTTGGTATTGCTTCAGGGCAAACAAAAGGTCAGCATTTAGGATCGGAGCAGCTTTTGCTCCATTGTCAAAAAAAGGTATTGTAGAACGCGAATCGTGAGGTAATTGATATGGCTGGAGTATGTAAACTTAGCATCACAGAGACAAGTGAAGAGCTAAAAAACCTGTTAACTGAACAAAAAACGGCAAGCGGCTTTCAAAAAATTCAAGCACTTTACCTGTTCAAAATTTGTCATGTTAAGACAGTTAAAGAATTGGCAATGACGATCGGGGTCAATCGAATTACTGTGCAGCGGTGGCTGAGAAAGTACCGTTCTGACGGACTAGAAGGACTCCTCGAAACAAAGCACAGCGGTGGCCGCAAGCCGGCTATTCCTCCTCTGGCCCGCGCTAGTTTGGCAATGCGCCTCAGCGATCCCCAGAAAGGCTTTAAAAGCTATGGAGAAATTCAAGAATGGTTGCAGCAGGAATACAGTATTGAAGCTTCTTATAAAGCGGTTTATGCAACAGTCAGATACCACCTCAAAGCCAAGCTGACAAAAGTCTAGACAAGTTCATACCACGTAGGATTAATCACTGCTCATCTAATGGTTTGCAGTCAGCCTTTGAAGATTTGGAGGACTTGCGTAGTCACGACCAACCAGACTCATTTTTTTTTAACAAAACTCGCTCTCATAAAGTGCAGAGCATATAAATTATATGTTGTGGGAATGGGACGAGGGGGAGAAGAGTTGACGCTTTTCCCGCGTCTGTGAAAGATGCTTAAAAAAAGCGCCAGAAATCAAAACTTGCAAGTTTTGTTTAATTTGCAGGTTTTGTTATATGGAGGTAAAAATTGGCAACGGCTAAGGCAAAAACCGATCCAAAGCCGCTTTCAACTCTTCGATTTCCGTATCGATATTGCCTTCTTTAGCGGCTCTGGCAATGCACTCTGTTAAATGTTCATCAAGAATGATTCTCGCCACGCGATCGAGCGCTCCTCGAACCGCAGCAACTTGCACGAGAACTTCGGGACAAGGACGGTTTTCTTGGACCATTGTTTTAATGCCGCGGACGTGTCCCTCAATCCGAGACAAGCGATTTACCAGCCGCCGCATCGATTCTTCATCGTGATGGTGAGGGTGGACTGATTTATCGTCGTGATGGTGGTGGGAATTTGAGGGCAAGGATTTGTCGGTAGAAGTATCAGATAGAATCATTGGGGTTACGAAGGAAAATTAAAAGTTAGAATTCAGAATATGTTGAGTTGGTGCGGCCTCGTGACTCATGTATTGTAACTGTCAAAATATATTTAGGATCTTCATAGTGACAGATTATTGAGTCCACACGATCGCACACGTTTACCAGACTAACCCAGACTAACAAAGATTGACGCTATGCGACTATTTAAGTTTTTTCGCCCCGCACCTCAAATCGGTGCTCGTTGGTTCGCCCTAATTTTAGGAATGACGATCGCCCTGAGTGCGTTAGCAATCAATGCTGCACCCGCTGTCGCCGTTGATGGCACCAATCCGCCCAACTTAGAGTTCCAGAGTTCCCCCGCCACTCCCCCGACTCCGCAACTGTTAGCGCTGCGGAGTCCTGAACTCCCAGGGGATACCGGCAGTTTTGTGACGGCGGCTGTCGATCGAGTTGGGCCGGCAGTTGTCCGCATTGATACCGAGCGCACTGTCAGTCGCAACCTTGACCCCTTAATGGAAGACCCCTTCTTCCGTAGATTTTTGGGAGAAGATTTACGCAGCATGACCCCCAGACAAGAACACTTACGCGGTCAAGGTTCCGGCTTCATCATTGACAAAAGCGGGATTGTTTTAACCAACGCTCACGTAGTTGACAAAGCCGATCGAGTGACTGTCACCTTAAACGACGGCAGGACATTTCCAGGAGAAGTGCAAGGTACTGACGAAGTAACAGATTTGGCTGTTGTCAAAATTAATACTAAGCAATTAGACTTGCCGACTGCCACCTTGGGAGATTCCGACGCGGTGAAAGTGGGAGATTGGGCGATCGCCGTGGGGAACCCCCTGGGATTTGACAATACCGTCACATTAGGCATTATCAGCACCCTCAAACGCTCTAGTGCAGCCGTCGGCATTCCCGACAAGCGGCTCGATTTCATTCAAACCGACGCCGCCATCAATCCCGGCAATTCCGGCGGCCCGCTGTTAAACAGCAGAGGAGAAGTGATTGGCATCAACACGGCGATTCGAGCTGATGCAATGGGTATAGGCTTTGCGATTCCGATCGACAAAGCCAAGGCCATTTACGCGCAGTTAGCCAAGGGAGAACAAGTCAGCCATCCGTTTTTGGGGATTCAGATGATTGCTTTGACTCCTGAAATGGCCAGAGAGAATAATTCTGACCCCAACGCTCCTTTGATTGTCCCAGAAGTTAAGGGAGTGTTAGTGATGAGAGTTGTGCCCAACACCCCTGCTGAGAAAGCAGGGCTTCGCAAGGGAGATGTCATCGTTCAAATAGACGGTGAGGCAGTGACTGAGGCCGAACAGTTGCAAAGTTTGGTGGACAACAGCAAAATCGGTCAAATTCTGAAACTGAAAGTGCGCCGCGGTTCCCTGATTAAAGAAGTAGCCGTTCAAACTGCTCAATTGCAAGATTTTTAGAAGTGAAGAGGAAGGGGGGAAACTGTTAAACACCACATAAAGTTTGTAGTGAGGATTTTAGTCAAATCTTAATATTTTTAGGTAAGCTGTTGTGCATTTAAATTGTATGTTGAGGGCGGGTTTTCCTGCCCACCTCACAAGAGTGAAAAATTATTTTACCGTGCAATTTAAATAGACAGCTTAATAGCGACTAAAATCCTCACTACAAACCAGTTTTATTATTGGTGATTGATATGACACGAGTTCAACTTGCCTATCCCAAAATTCCAGATAGTAAAAATTGCCCTAACGAACAATGTGTAGCTTTTGAGAAGTACGATGGTACTAATTTGCATTGGGTTTGGGAAGTTGAACTTGGTTGGTATGCTTTTGGTACGCGCCGCAGTAGATTTGATTTGGATGAGATTGGAATTGCAGAATTTAACGCTGCACATCCAGGTTTAGAAGCAGCACCGGAAATATTTAAAACAGACTTTGCTAGTCCGTTAGAGTCTATATTTCGAGAGAAAGAACAGTATCACTGCGATGAAATTACTGTGTTTACAGAGTTTTTTGGTGCTAATTCGTTTGCGGGAATGCACCAAAAGGACGATCGCAAACAATTGGTGCTTTTTGATGTGGAAACCGATGGCGGTATGGTTGTTACCGATCGGTTTATTCAGGATTTTGGTACATTAAATATTGCGCGAGTGATTTATCGTGGAAAACTGACGGGCAAGTTTATGGATGATGTTCGCAAGGGGAAATACGGTGTGGATGAAGGTGTTGTGTGCAAGGGAGGCGGCAATGCTAATAATCTGTGGATGGTGAAGATTAAGACTGATGCGTATATGCAGAGATTGCAGCAAGCTTTTAAGGATGATTGGGAAAATTACTGGGAGTAATATCAAATCTGAAGGCTAACTTTTTTCATGAATCGATCGAGTAGTGCGATCGTTGAAACCCTCTTTTGCTCCCCCTTTACCAGAAGAGTTGACAAACAACCTATCTTGTGCTGAGATGGCAGTGCTGAACTTGCAGAGCGAAAGTATCAATTTTTGATTTGGAGAGTGGGACGGCGCGATCGGTTTATATTACGCAGCAGTCCGTATCTACGATTCTGGAATCTTTTCACTTGGAAGCATAATTTTCTACTGTCTACTATTCTTAGGAAGTCCAACCTAGAAACTATTGTGAGACAACCCTTAACCAAGACCCATTCGGCGTGTCGCTCTCTCATCCAGAAAGCAGTGCGTCGTGGCGATCTTTCTCTCACCAGAAAAGTAGCCTCTCATCTACGCGAGATTGGGGACGGTAATTGGTTGGCAAGACGGACAGCAGTGATTACCTTTGAAGAATGCTGGCCTCTTGGGGCAAATTTGAATTTAAGCACTGAGTTTACAAACACAGTCAATTCCTTAATTCGTGCTGCACAATCGGTGAAAGTGAAAGATGCAACTGGCCTTGGTACACTAGCATACACTCTTTCGACAGGGGATGATTCGGTACTCTCTGGTTCTCCCGAAGATCGTGACATCAAGATAGTGTCCGAAGCCATCAAAAGGCCCAACGATTTCTGGGACTGGGTAACTACAAACTGTTCCCAGGAACGCCAGCGTAGCCTGGTTGAAGTGGCGCAAAAAGCTCACCGTCGAGGGGGGTGGCCCTGGGACAGAGCCTTTATGCAAGCTGCTGCTTATCTCGCTCTTACAGAAGACGTACCTACCGTCGCTACTGCCAAACAACAATCCAAGGAATTTCCCCTTTGGGTGGCGCTAGATAAACATACACCGCAGGGGAAACAGGCTCTTCATAACGCAGCAAAAAGGATTGGAGTTCCAAGTAACCAACTTTTTTGGGTCAGCTTTTACTTTGAGAGTGCGCTCACTAACGATGTTACCGATTCATTTTGGTGGTCAAAAGAAGTTCATTGGCGACTCCACCAAGTTGGGTTAGATTGGGATAAAGCTAGTTTTATATGGGATAAAGCACAAGCAGTTGTTTCTGAACTACTCAAAGCTGAGGCAGAGCATTTACGGGAATATATAGAACGTCCGACACCAGTGCAATTGAGCCTGTTCGACCCTACTTACTTTGCATCGGAAAATGAACAACCTATTTTTTCCGAAGAAACACCGAAGACAGAGGCTAAACCTTTGCAGAAGCCTAAAAATAGCTTATAGTACGTTCAATTAAAGCTTTTTGAATAAAATTTGTAGATTTTTGGGAGGAAAGTATTATGTTCCAAGGTGAGGAGATCCAGAAATTAGTCGAGCTTTTGAAGGAGAGGGATGCATACCTCTATCATGCCTGCCAATTGTTGGACTTTAAATCTTACCTCAACGTGGGGGGCATCCCCTCACGATCGCACTTAGAAAGCAATAGCCAGCCTTATACGCCATTTAAAACTGACCAGAATGATCGCGCCAATGATGACTGGGACAAAGTTTTCGCCAATCTCTCCGACTTTGGCTTTACTTTTGCTGGAGGCTATGATGCTGTACCAAATATTTATGGTCCAATTCTGTTCCAAATCAAACCAGAGGTATTTTACGAAGCAACAGATGTAGCTATCTGTCTGCGCTCGGCAGGAAGAAACGATTTTGACAGGGAAAGGGAAGCTCTTAAATCGATCTCAGAGGTAGACCGTTTATTTAAGCACCCTGTAGACGAGCCAGATAAGAGCAAACGCTCCTATGTTAAAACCAGGAAGGAGTTAGAAAAAGACTTTACCAATGCCTCTGCTCCAGAAATCAGTTGTACTGTAGAATCTGGTAAATTCTCCTTAGAATACGTTAAGTTAGTTCGTGTTGAACCTTACATTATTCAAGGACATCACTTGGAAGTCAAGGTAAAAGAAATAATATCTAAAAGTGGCGAAAACTTACGTGTGTACAAACGAACTAAAAGTTCACCTTACACAAACGAACTTTTAAAAATTCTGGAAAGCGGAGTTAAATTGCTTCAGGATATATCTGAAAATTCCAATGTTAGTGAGGAATTGAGAGATTGGGCAAAAAGAGTAATAAATCGTGGCATAGCATCTCAGTTCAATGAGAGCTTTGCTCCATATCTATATAACGGTACGATTTTGCCTATTATCCAAGGGAAACTGTAACATATTATTATATTTGGAGCGGTACAATAGTTCATGGATCACATCAAATTACTGAACCAAGTTAGCAGTAAAAAAACTATAACGCTGGCTTTTCAGTACGCTCTCAGTGACCGTCTTCACCATGATTCATATTTCGATCATTTTGAGATTGAATATGTTCAAAATTTTCAGGATAAAATTATAGAAGAACTACTTCAAGAACTGAAAAAAGCTGACCAATTTACTCCTAGACCTGCTTATGCTTATTACTTGCCCAAAACGGCTCTCTGCTATCGCAGGATGATTTATATTCCCTTTAAAGATTTAGTTCTCCGATATGCTTTTGTTATTGTTTTAGCAAAACATTTAGATAAAAGCCTATCAGTCCAATGTTTTGCCAATCGAAGAGCTGAGGGTGAACGGGCTAAAAAATATCTACTAGATGATTACTATAAAGTATCTTTAGTCAATTTTCGGAGATGGCAAAAAAAATGTGCGACTAAATATAAAATTTTAATACGAACAGATATTTCAGCCTTTTATGATTCTATTTCTCATCAATACTTAATCAAAACTTTAGCAGAACAACTTTCTATTAAGCTTGAAACTGAATTTTGTCGTCTTTTCAATAAATTACTTTGTATAGATGTTATATCTTATTGCCACAAAACAAAAACAGTACAAGCTCCAAAAATGCTTTATCAGGGGTTAACAATTGGCAATAACTTAGAGGGATTTCTAGCAAACTTGTATCTAAAAAATGTTGATGATGCGATGCAATGTGCAGGCATTGAGTTTGGCAGATATAATGACGATATGAGAATCTTTGCAGAGAATCGAGAAATAGCGCAACTTCACTTATTGATTCTTCAAGATCACCTGCTCACTAAAGGATTGAATCTCAATTCTAGTAAAACAGAAATTGCTGAAAATAAAGAGCAGATTGAAAGATTACGCACTAAGGTGTACGATCTTTCACCTTCATTATACGATGTTTCTCAGGAAAATGAAGCTGGTGGATATATTGATGTGGTAGTTAAGACAACTGAAGTTCAGCAAAGCATAGATATAGAATCTGATGAGTTTGATAAAGACTTCAATCCTGACGAAGAAATAAAAGCAGACAAAGATGCAAAAAACTTTTGTAAATTTTTTCAGAACCTCAAGACAAAAAAAAGAATATCTGAACATTTAAAAAAATTAGAAATCATCTTAACTCACTGGCAAGGCAACAGTAAACACGCTTCTTGGTTAATAGTAGATTGTATCTATAAGGATGTATCGTCTGATACAAAAACTGTAGCACTTGAGGTTTTTTTTAATGTTTTGAACAGTGATGAAGCATTGTCTTATACTAAATATCGCCTTATTCATAACCTAATTCATTTGAAACCAGACCCCAAAACTCCTGAGCTTCGCGTGATTCATCAGCTAGATGATACCAGAAAAGAAGAATTAAGAAAAAATTTATTTCATCTCTTATATCAGCCAGCATTTGAATTGAGTTTTATAGCCTTATATGCTTTAAGAGTTTTGGGTTATTCAAGCAAAGACTTAGAAAAATATGCACATAAGCACATACCTAAACCTCTAGGCTCTCCTATTCTTACTGTTCTAGATTATCTACAAGACTTACAGCCTATTCTCTCTTTGTCAAAGACGGAAACGGAGATAGGTATGGACTCTAATTGTACAGCATAACAGCCGACTAATTATGAGCAATATGAAACACAGGAATTTTATTAATTCATCAGGGCGAGTTTTTACTTGTAGCAGCTTTCATCACCCTGGATGAATCATCTCAATGATATCCCTTTGAGTTCCTGAAACAAAGTGGTGGCGTAGGAATCAGTCATACCAGATATATAATCTGTAATCTTCAGGATTTTGCCATAGGAGCTTTCATTGTCACCAAGGCAATATTCTTTTGGTAGTATTAGCTTGAGGAGCTTACCCTTCTCGGTACTATAGAGATTGGCGTTGACAAATTCGGCGAATAAGTGTCCGATGACTTCATATCCAGCCACTTGAATGCCAACAACTTCAGGATGATTAAAAACTTTCTTTCTAGTTTTACTCTGGATACAATTAAGAGTTTCTGCGTAAGAGGTCAGTGAGATGAGGTCACTGTCAAACGTTCCTGCCAGTAATTCTTGTTCGTGATCAAGAAATATTGTAGCAACTTCCTGCACGAGGTTGTTAATAGCAACAGCACGCAAAAACTTAATTTGCTCTTCTTTAGTATGTGCGTTTTTTTCTAGGTTTGGGCTTTTAGCAATCTCATTAAGTAATTTTTTGGCTTTCTTAAAAGAGATGTATCCCATACGATAGCCATCTTCTAAATCGACAATGTGATAACTGATATCATCCGCAGCTTCAACTAGAAAGGCAAGGGGATGACGTGACCACCACGCTACCTCTGGACTACGGCGAATTAATCCAACCGTATCTGCAACAGTGGCAAATAAATTCTTCTCAGCCTGAAAAAAGCCATATTTTTTTGCACTTTTTCCTTTATAATTGTTAAGAATTTCTTCTGAAATTAGCAATTCTCTGGGGTACTTGGTAAAAGTTGCTAAAGTGGGACAGGTTAGCTGCATTCCCCCAGTTCTAGCTTGCATTTCTAATCGGGTAAGGATGCGAAACCCTTGGGCGTTTCCTTCAAAGAATTCAAGATCTACTTTTTCATGGTCTATTAATTGTTCTTTTACTGTTTCGTGCCAGGACTTAAAACCGCTGCGGATAGCATCTTCTCCGGCATGACCAAAAGGTGGGTTGCCGATATCATGGGCAAGGCAGGCTGCAGCAACGATATCTCCAAAATCGGAAGCGGTAAATTCGTCGAGTCTATGCCTTTCTTTAATTTCATATCCTACTATCGTGCCCAGGGAACGACCAACACAAGAGACTTCTAAGCTATGAATGAGGCGAGTACGGATGTAATCATTCTTAGCTAAAGAGAAAACCTGGGTTTTGTCTTTGAGGCGGCGGAAGGGAGACGAGAATACTAATCGGTCGTAATCTCTTTGAAAAGAGGTGCGAGCATCTTCAGGTTTTTCTGGCCGAGGCTTGCCTAGTCTTTGCCTTGTCAGAAGTTTATTCCACTGCATCATTGATTTTATTTATAGAACGAGGAAAATTTTTTACAAGCTTAGGAATGAAAAATAAATAAGGTGACTAATAGAGCAATAGTTTTCCTTGGATCAAGGCTTCTGGGGTTTAATTGTGCAAGTTATTGATTTTTCATTCCTTAGTGCCATGATATCGTCACTGTTGAATTATCTTGCGAGGGTAACGGTAAAAGTTAAGACAGTTCAATAAACGGCGGCTCCCGCCGCCACATCCAGCCAAACACCCAGCCCTTCTGCTCTACATCCCTTACGCCTAGATCCTATTTATATAAGTAGAGTCAGCCTGAATTCGCTTATCAAAGTCCATATTTTCGCATTCTGTAATAACCCTGCCCGGTCTGTCCATCTAATCTGCCGGATCCCTACTGGGGCGCACGAATGGGTATTTATTCTCATCTTCAAGAGCGATCGCCAACTCCACCAGCCCAGTATCCTCCTCTTCAAACAGAACCGGATTAACAATCACATCAACCTTTAGTTTGATTAATCCAGCAGATAGCAAGCTGATGAAGTAGAGCTGCAGCAACGCCGATTCCGTCTGCTTCCGATATGCCCAGAATCCTACACAAAATTAGCCGGATCTTGATCTCGCCGATGCTTCAGCAGAATCGGAGAACCTTGGCCATCACCCACCAAAGCCGCCGTTTCCTCCAACGCTTCCCTCAATCGCTTGGCCGCGTAGATCGACATATCGCGGGGCACATTCACCTGATCGCGCAAATACCGCAAAGCCACATCAGAACCAGCAGGTGGCGTACAAACTTCGCCAGTCATCATCAAAGTTAAAGCACAACGCAAAGCCTCATCAAATAACTTGTCATCAGCAGGATTGACTCGAACGATGTTGCGCTGGTGCTTAATGACGCGATGGAGTGCTTCAGCGCGGGAGGTTTCCGGTTCTGGATACATCACATCCGGCAGTCCAGCCCAAGGCCCATTATCCACCCGGGCTTTATTGAGTAGCATCTGAGGTTCGCCGTTTTCATAACACCCGCCCATCTGAGGCGGTAAATCGTGGACGTGGGTGTGAAAATCGCTCTGAGTGCCGCGATAGGTAGGGCGGCTTTCCATCGCCGCAAACCAGTCAGCAAAGCGCGGGTTTTCTTCCCGCATCGAGTAGCCTTTGTAGTAGTAAAGACTGGCATTCATGCGTTCGACGTAGGGCGTAAAGATGACATCCGCAGTGCCAAATTCATCGAGGAAATAAGGCCCCGGAGTGCTAGCCAGGGCTGCTTCTACCTGGGTGACGACGCTGATAAATTGGTTGCGGTTGTGCTGTTCTACTCTGGCTGAACTTGCTGGGTAGCACAGCCAAGAGCACCAGGCTCTAAATAGCAGTCGCTCTAACCGCCGCAGGGGTATTACTGCGGGGTTTTCCATGCCCAAACCCAACGGGCCATAGACTCGTTCGAGGGCGATTAAGATATCATCGCTTTCGGTGATGATGCGGCCGTCTAGTTCGATCGCCGGTAGCATTCCCGATGGCACTTTGCGCTTGTACCAGCTTTCTTTTTCCCCGTAGCAGAACATAGTAACTTTCTCAATGCGGTAGGGGATTTGTTTTTCTTCCAGCCACAGCCAGATTTTTTGGCAGTAGGGACACCAGGCGTGGTTGTCGCGGTACAGGGTGACTCGCACCTCGGATTCGGTTTTACCGAAGAGGCGCAAGCGGGCTTGGGCGTTGGTGGGGCCGTTTGTGCGATCAACTTCAAAGTCTGTGAGGGCTTCTAATTCTGTCCAGCTTAGGGGGGTGGCGATCGTGGCGGTGGATGTCATAGGTGAATTAGTGCTGATGATGGTTCCCCAAAATATAGACTAAATGTATAGCTTTTCTTGGTCGCGATCGTCCACAAGTTAGCCACCCCCTTGATGATTCGGCGGTTGAAAGAGAATGTTGACTTTGTATGAAGGGTATTACCCCTCATACAAAGTCACAACCAATAGCGAGAAGGATTATGTAACAATACTCCGGACAGTTTTTGAGACCGAGGCTGAAACTCTCATTCTGCCGTTAGTGATTGAAAACTGTCCGGACTATTGTTAAATACAGCGGATTCCGCTGTAATGAGGTACAATAAAATATCATTGTTGTAGTCAAACCTAATGAAAGCGTATTCTCTC
>NZ_JAUBQR010000373.1:0-3194 GCF_036701385.1 Microcoleus sp. Pol12B4
TCTTGATTTTTTTGACGAGGTTAATAGTGCTTTAAGCTTTCAAACTATTCTTTTTTCTAGGTTCAGTTTTTTGCCTTTAGTTCGCGGTTGTTTGAACCGCCTCTCTTCTGGCGCTTTATTAATGTATCAACTCTCCCCAGAGTTGTCAAGCGTTTTGTGAAAATATTTTTGAGTTTGTTTGTAACCTATACACACCAAGGGTTTTGGCTTTCCTTCACTGCTGTGACATCCGCTGACTGACTCCTCTTTTAACTATGGGGTCTTTTTTTGGACCAAAATACGGCTTTTGCCCCGATCATCTCCCGCCCATGGGTAGAAGAACTCTGTGGTTCAACATGATGATGGACCTTACTTCGAGTATAGGTAAGGCACAGTTCATTGGTGTCAACTTTGCTTTAAGGATGTGATCGTTTTCAACCAGGCGTTTGTTCTTCAACCTTTACCACGGGATATTAAGAAAAATTAAGCAAAGATCGCACTCACTCTTCCTAGGGTTAAGTAAGTCTATGAAAAAAAGAGACTGGCGATGTCTGAGGGGTCAAACCCCTCAGACATCGCCGTCCTGAACAGGCAGAATGATAGTGTAATAAAACACTATATTAAATAATTGGCGTTGCTGAAAGACTAATAGTTATGGCGGTAAAATAGGAATAAGTAGAGTGGACGGACGTTAATCCCGATAAAGTCTCCGGCGTTGCGACTCAAGCGAGATATAGAACCTATTTGGGATCTTGGATGAGGAGCTAGAATTAGTCATAAATGGCATACTCCAGCGACCTAACCGACAAGGAGTGAGAAATCATTGAGCCACTCTTACCTCAAAAAAAGCAAACGACACCGCCTCGGTAGACTTGCGCGTCGAATCTTGAACGGCATCCTCTACCAACTGAAGAACGGTTGCAACTGGGGTAATCTGCTCTGCGTACCTGCCACCCGACTCCACAGTATTTGGGCACTACAAGCAGTGGGGCTCACACGGCGTGTAGCGAGCAGATTCGAAATTCCTTGCACGCCCAAGCGCGAACACAGGTCAAAAAAAACTAAGTAAGTCGGTGGGGAAATTTATAACTATGTAACAAAAAATTCCTGGGGGCGCTCGGAGCTAAATTTAACCCACATTCCGCACCCTCAACTGGCACACACAGGACTGGGTGGCTCCACTCATTCGATCGCACACCCCGAGCCTAAGTAGAAATACTTAAGAAAGAAATACTTAAGAACCTGGGCGCTCGCGCTCGCTGGCGTTGGAAGTTCTGGAACATAGAGGCTGTGTGTGTTTTGAAGACTCGCTCTCCTGTTAAAAAATGTTCTCACCACCAACTTTCTCTTCGATCGAACACAAGGTAAAATGGGGTACGATTTTTCTGCATTCTGCGACGCATTCTTGGCAACAAAACTCATCATCTAGCGGCGGTACAAAACGGATAAAAATAGTGTAAATTTCGGTAGTTCATCGAACGATAAAATTCACAACTACCTATGACTCAAACAACAGAGATCGCCGTTGATAACCTTGACCATCTGGGGCTAATAGCTGGTCTAATTGACGAAATAGGGCTCGTCCAGAAAATCAACGAGTTAATCGAAGAACAACCAGGCGAAATCGTCAGTCCGGGCTTAGTAGTTAAAGCAATGATTATCAACGGGTTAGGATTAGTTTCTGCCCCATTATACTTATTTCCCAAATTTTTTGCAGGCAAAGCAACAGAACATTTAATCGGAGCTGGTATTCAAGCATCACATCTGAACGAACACCGTTTAGGTAGAGTATTAGACAAACTATATTTGATAGGAAGCAGTCAAATATTTACAACTATTGCCGCAGAGGCTGCTCAAAAGTTTGAGATCGATACAGAAACAGTTCATTTAGATTCAAGTTCCTTTCACCTACATGGCAAATATGAATTCGAGTTACCGTCTGTACCGTTTGCTAACTCTCAAACAGATAGCGATCGAGCCGATAGTATACCAGCTAATTCTGCGTCATCCCCAGTACCAATTAAGATTACCTACGGCTACTCTCGCGACCACCGTCCCGACTTAAAACAATTCATTTTAGACCTAATTTGTAGTAGCGATGGAGATGTGCCACTATTTTTACGAGTCGGTTCGGGGAACGAATCAGATTCTGCTGTATTCGCATCAATTTGTCAAGAGTTTAAACAACAATTAAACCTCGATAGTTTAATAGTTGCAGATAGTACGTTATATTCAGCCCCAAATTTAGAGATGTTAACCAACTTAAAATGGTTGACTCGCGTACCGCCCTTGTCTCAAGCAAGCGCAGCAACTGGTATCCCAGTTAAATGAATCAGAATTTACCTCCAGTTCTGTTCAGGGTTATAGTTGGTCAGAACACAAAAGTAGTTACGGTGGAATTAAACAAAGATGGTTAGTAGTAGAGAGCAACTTGCGCCGTGAATCTGACCGAAAAAAACTCGAAAACAAACTCAAAAAATCAGAGATTGTAGCTCAAAATAAATTGCGGGAACTCTCACAGATTGAATTTGCTTGTGCGGCAGACGCAGCAGCAGCAGCTCATCGTTTATCCAAACAGCTAAAATATTACAACGTAACCCAAATTACCAGCCGACAAGTAACAGTCAAGCCTGATACTACATCTCCAGCAAGTGCTACTGGTAAATCGGGTGCAGTTTTGAGGTTTAAAGTCCAAGCCCAACTCGAAGCAGATGCCGGTGCGATCGAGCGAGAAACCAAAGCTTGTGGCAGATTTATTCTGGCAACTAATGTGCTGAAAACCAAGCAATTACAGCCGGATGATATGAGTGTAAAATATAAAGAACAGCAATCAACTGAAAGAGGGTTTGGCTTTTTGAAAGACCCACTATTTTTTGCGGATAGCGTGTTTCTCAAGTCACCGGAAAGAATCGAAGCTTTGGCATTGATAATGGGCTTATGTTTGTTAGTCTATACTTTAGGTCAAAGGTTATTGCGTCACAACTTGCAGCGCACTAATTCAAAATTAAAAAATCAGTTAGGCCAGCTAACTAATCGACCGACTCTCCGTTGGATTTGCCAAATATTTCAAGGGATTCATGTTGTCATAATTCAAGGTATTCAACAAATTTCTAATTTGACAGCCGAGCGAATGGCTATCAGGACTTACGCACGAACGCTATATATAGCGTACCCTCTTCCGAGACTAACTAGAGCAATTCCTGACGCTACCCCTC
>NZ_JAUBQR010000051.1:0-33007 GCF_036701385.1 Microcoleus sp. Pol12B4
TAGCGCAAGTTTTGCCAATTTAGCAAAATCTACCTTCAAAATCGAGGAACTGGATAACTTAAAATGGGGAGTATTTTCCTCATTTTGCACCAACATTGCTTTTTTAATGCGCTCTTTCAAATGCTCAACTTCAGAATCCAGCAACTTCCATTCAGGCAAAATTTCTTTGTACCTTTCCCCCAATGCTGTTAAATCCTCTTTCTCCGGTTCCGGCGCAATTTTCTTAGTAGATTTTCGCCGCTGCTGTACATTAGAATTCAAGCGCCAACTAGCAATATCCTGCACTTCCAAAGATGGATCGGCGATGAGCTCGCCTAACTGTTTTTGAATTTCTTTCGTCAGGGTCACCGGAAAATTTAACTCAATTCCCTCAGTTTGCGTCAGTTTTGCCAGCGTGAGAAAATCTACTTTCATAGCTATCGAACTGGAAAGCTCAAAATAATAACTGTCTTTGAGCTTTTGCGCCAGCATCCCTGCTTTAATGCGTTCTTTCACTTCAGCGATTTCTGAATCTAGCGGCTTCCACTGAGATTCTATTTCCTGATATTTATCGCCCAATGCTGCCAAGTTTTCCGTTGCGGGTTCGGGGTAACATTGGGCAAGGATTTCTACCAGGCGGCGATGCACTCCAGCTAAATAAACCGCGTCCATCTTGGCATATTCTAGCTGCTTCTGGGTCAGGGGGCGCTTTGCCCAATCGCCGCTTTGTTCTGTTTTATCTACATAAGCAATGCCACAAAGTGTTTGTATTAAAGTTTTGAGTTGTCGATTAGGTAAGGGCAGAATGTAAGTGGGAATCTTTCTTGCCATTTTTAATGTGCAAGTGACATTTTGAGCGTCATCGTTGCCCAGAAATCTGATGTCATAGCTGGCGTTGTGCAAAACTTTTTCAATATCTGGATTGACCATGATTTGGTTGATAAAATCTTTGGCCAATTCAGGTTGATCCAAGACATCTAGTAGAAAAGTGGCATCTCCTGTCGCATCTGTGGAGTCAGCTAACACTTGAATCAGAGACAATCTGGGGTTGGATTTATATTCTGCTATTTCTGTATCCACCCACAGGATTTTAGCTTGCGTCAATTTAGCAATGAGTGTTTTGATGTCGTTTGCTGCGATTAAATAAGGCATTTTTACAGACTTTTGCTATTAACTTTATGATTCTATTATGCTATAGCAATTATGGGATCGATTGTCAACGATCGCATTAAGGACACGGGAATGCCGTGTCCCTAGAGGTATTTTTTCATAATTAGTATTAAATGTTGACCAGTCTTGGAGGCAGAAACCGGGAATAGATGAGCGCATTTTTACCATTCAGCAGTAAGGTACGCAGCGCGTACCTTACAAACTATTAACCTATGACTATTCTGCCACTTCCTCTGATTCCGATTCTTCGATCGACTCTTCACCCGCAGCGGGGACTAAAGCCACAGCTACGATCGAATCATCCTCATCTAACCGCTGCACCCGCACACCCGTTGCTGTGCGCGATTGGGTAGAAATTGCACTCACAGCCTGACGGATAATAATACCTCGGTTGGTAATGATCATCAACTCGTCATCTTCGTTGACAATTCGCAGCGCAGCTACCTGATCCTTACCCTTTTTAGACTTGAATTTAGTAGCCGTCAATCCCTTGCCAGCCCGTCTTTGTAGGCGGAATTGAGAAACTGGAACCCGTTTGCCATAGCCGTTAGTGGTGATTACCAACACCGAAGGAACTTCGCTGCTAACTGTCGAAATTTCTTCGGCATCTTCGCCTTCAATTTCCTCGGCTTGCAGTTCTAATTCTTCGTCTTCCAATTCCCCATCTTCAGTGTCCAATTCAGCAATTTCGCCTCCTTCTAATTCCGAGTCTTCAGTTTCTAATAAAGCAATATTAGCTCCCTCTAATTCCGAGTCTTCAGTTTCCAATTCAGCAATTTCGGCAACAATTGAACTCGGCAATATGTCCATGCTGATCAACTCATCGCCCGATCGCAATTTCATCGATTTTACACCCCGCGTCGCGCGGCCGACAGGACGCAACTGTTCGTGATTGGTGCGGAAATGAATTGCCATCCCTTGGCGCGTGCCGATGATGATGCTGTCGCCCACTTTTGCTCTCCGCACCCAGCGCAGTTGGTCGCCTTCTTCTAGAGAAATCGCGATTAATCCGTTAGTGCGGATGTTGCCAAAAGCTGAAAGTGCGGTTTTCTTGATGTAGCCGCCGCGAGTCAGCATTACCAAATATTCTTCGCTGGTGAATTCTGTGACTGACACCATAGAAGTGATTTTTTCTTCTATAGGAATCGGCAGCAGTTGCACCACGGGAGTGCCGCGGGCCGTCCGCGAACAGACTGGGATTTGATAAGCTTTGACAGAGTAAACTACGCCCCTGTCACTGAAGAACAAAACGCTGTCATGATCGCAGCAGGAAAGGAAATGTTCTACTCCGTCGTCTTCTTTCATTTTCGCGCCTGCTTTGCCGCGAGTAGCGCGACTTTGGGCCTCGAAAGTGCTGACAGGCATCCGCTTGATGTAGCCTTGCTCTGTGATCAGAATAATTGCTTGTTCGTTGGCAATTAAATCTCTTTCATCGATTTCTCCTTCGGCGTGCTCGATGACGCTGCGTCTAGGAGTCGCGATTTTTGTTTGGATTTCGACTGCTTCAACTTCGGCGATTTCTAAGATGCGTTCCCTGCGCGCTAAGATATCTTCCAAATCTTCGATTTTAGCTCGCAGTTCTTCGTGTTCTTGCTGAATTTTTTGCGCTTCTAACGCTGTCAAACGCCGGAGCTGCATTTGCAGAATTGCGTCTGATTGCTGTTCGGAAAGACCGTAATTATCCATCAATTCCTGTTTGGCTGCTGCGGAGTCGGCAGCGGCGCGAATTAAGTGAATAATTGCATCTAAGTTGTCTAGGGCAATTAATAAGCCTTGCAGAAGGTGGTCGCGTTCTTCTGCTTTGCGGAGCTCATATTGAGTCCGGCGAGTAATTGTCTCAATGCGGAAGTCTAGGAAGACATTGAGGAATTGGGAGAGCGTAAGTAGTTGGGGTTCCCCATTTACTAGCGCTAACATATTGGCTCCAAAGTTGGCTTGGAGGGGTGTTTGTTTATAGAGGTTGTTGAGGACGACGCGGGGATAGGCGTCGCGCTTTAGTTCGATCACGATCCGCATTCCGTCTCTATCGCTTTCGTCGCGAATGTCGGAAATTCCATCTAATCTTTTGTCGTTGACAAGTTCGGCAATTTTCTCAATTAGCGCTGCCTTGTTTGTTTGGTAAGGCAATTCGGTGATAATAATTGCTTCTTTGTCGGGGCGGCCCGGATGTTCAATGGTTTCAATGCCGGCGACTCCGCGCATTGTAATCGAACCGCGCCCGGTGGTGTAAGCATCGCGAATGCCGCCTCTCCCCAGAATTTGCCCTCCCGTAGGAAAGTCCGGACCGGGAATGTACTGCATCAATTCCAGGTCAGTAATTGCTGGATTGTGGATTAGTGCTACTAAACCGTCAATTATTTCGCCTAAATTGTGGGGGGGAATGTTGGTTGCCATCCCTACAGCAATCCCGGAGGAACCGTTGAGCAAAATTTGGGGGATGCGTGCCGGGAGTACGAGGGGTTCTTGCTGGGAACCGTCGAAGTTGTCGCCGAAATCAACTGTTTCCGAGTCGATGTCGCGCAGCATGGAGTCGCTAGTCAAAGCTGTCAGGCGACATTCGGTGTAACGCATGGCAGCGGGCGGGTCGTTGTCAACGGAGCCGAAGTTGCCGTGGCCGTTGATCAGGCGTTCCCGCATGGAGAAATCCTGAGCCATCCGCACCAGGGCGTCGTAAACCGCTGTATCTCCGTGCGGGTGATACTTGCCCAGCACCTCCCCCACGACGCGGGCGCATTTGCGGAAAGGTCGATCGGGAGTCAAGCCCAATTCGTTCATGGCGTAGAGAATGCGTCGGTGAACGGGCTTGAGACCGTCCCTGGCATCTGGTAGCGCCCGACCGACAATTACGCTCATGGCGTATTCCAAGTACGATCGGGACATCTCATTACCCAGATCCGTCGGGATTATCCGCGACTCAGAGGTGCTCATAGGTTGAAAAACTCCGTTAAAAATTTAAATTTGACGGCTATAAATCTCAAAAATGCGATAAAATCGGTTTGGATTCAGTAGAGCTGCCAAATATTGCAAATTACTCCTGAAATTATATCACAATTTGCCTTTGACTTTATGGGAAAGTTGCCAGAAAAATTAAGGGACGAAACAAGGACAATTGATACTTTGTCAGTTAGTGATTTGGTCAGCGGTTGGCAAAAGCTAGAAAGGTTTTTTTAGGCGGTCGGGTTTCATGCTTTGGTGAGTTTTTTTGAGGGCTATATAAAAAATTAAAATGAGGGCCCGATCGCAATTTTAATTTCACAAAACCGAAGGCCTTCTTAAAGCAAACTAAAAATCTAAAATCTAAAATCTAAAATCAGCCGATGCTACCCGTCATCTACTCCGAAGATTTTTTGCTGCACAAGACTGGAATGCTTCACCCAGAGCGACCAGAACGTTTAACGGCGATCGTCAACGCTCTGAAAGCTGCTCCTTGGGCGGCTCAAATTGAGTGGCAATTGCCCACCCCAGTGGCGCAGTGCGAAAAAGCACTGTTCTCGGCTATCAAAAAAGTTCACTCGCAAAGATACATCAAAGAAGTCGAACATTTGGCTCATCGGGGAGGCGGCTACCTCGACGGCGATACGCCGATTTCTGCTGAAAGTTACGACGTAGCGCTGCTAGCGGCGAGTGCTTGGCTCGATGGGGTCGATCGAGTGGTGGCTGCGGGGGAACCGGCTTTTGTGCTGGCCAGGCCGCCGGGACACCACGCCGAAAAAGCCCGCGCGATGGGTTTTTGCTTGTTTTCCAATGCTGCGATCGCTGCTCACTACGCCCTGGAACAGCCGGGAATCGACCGCGTTGCCGTCCTCGACTGGGACGTGCACCACGGCAACGGCACTCAATCTTTGGTCGAACACTGCCGCCAAATTGCCTACTGTTCCCTGCACCAATCTCCGTGCTATCCGGGAACGGGAGATGCTGAGGAGCGCGGTGCCTACGACAACGTGCTGAACATTCCCCTCTATCCGGGCGGTGGCATAGCTGAATACCTGAGCGCCTTTGAATCTCTTGTCGTGCCTTTTTTGTCGAAATTTGAACCGGATTTGTTGATTGTCAGCGCTGGTTATGACGCTACTGCGTCCGATCCACTGGCGAGTATGACTCTGATGCCGTCAGATTTCGGTACTTTCACCGGATACTGCTTGCAAATCACCCGCCGCATCGCCTTTGGTTTGGAGGGGGGTTACGCGCTCAAAGATTTGGCCGAGTCAGTTGTGGCGACTATTGACCGATGCCTCAATTAGTTGGAAAATTGGCATAGGGGAAAATGAGGTTGAGAAGCCATAAGGACGGGAGGGAAAGTTTTTGAAGGCGATCCTCCTTGATGGTCTTTTTCCCTCGGACTTCTGACTCCTTCCTCCTGACTTCAGTGACAGGCATCACAAATTGAATAGATCCAAGTCACTGGGCATCAAAGTCTTGGTCACAGATTTTTAACCAAAAAATCACACTGTGTCAATGTTTTCGATCGCCTTTGAAGTCACTCCCAGAGTGCATAATACAAATACAACAAGCCTGTTAAAATTTTATCTGTCTCAATCAACTAGGAGGTTTATCATGTCAGTATCCCAAATGACACTCGAAGAGTTATTTGGTCAGGTCATGTTCTCCAGCGTCGTGACTCGCCACGACCGGAGACAGCTCAGATCTGCACTCTTAGAAAGAACTCTGAATGAAGATGAGTATGCCATCATCAACCGGCTGCTGTACAACGTTCGCCGCGGTTGGGTAAAAATTGTCGATTAAAGACCTGGCAACAGCTCCCTGTAGCGGAGTTAATACCATTTTCGATTAAATAATTGGTAATGACTGATAAATATCGGGCTTGAGAACACAGAAATACTGTTACATTTTCTGTGGAACTCATTACAAGTATAACTTGCCACTTAGGGAAGTTTTTTGTGTTTCATACTTGGTTCGAGACTGTGATGTATTTGACCAGAGTGTTAATTATCATCCAAATCTCGCTACACATCAGCCTAGAGGTAGAGATAATTATAAAATGACAGGTTTCGGGTGCATCTCTACTTGTTGAAAACTTGTGAGTTTTGAGTTGTTAACTGAAAAGTTATAATTAACTCAAAACTCATAATTTTTTGGAGTTGAGATGGGAGATTCGAGAGTGGGAAAAGTGATGAATATCAGGGTTAAAAACCGCTATAAAGTTAATATTTTTTAAACTGATATTAAGAATCAAAACTATAAGCAGTTTGCGGTTGAGGAGGAGTGTGCGATCGTTACCAGCACACCGAGTCGCATTGGTCGATCGACCATTCCGGCAATTTGAGCCCGGAAGTGTCAAAATATTAACAACCAGTTCATCCCCAAAATATATGGCTCCCGCCGTTTTAATTGAAAATCTTCAGAAACGCTACGGCACTGTAGAAGCCGTTAAAGATGTTTCCTTCAAGGTAGAACCGGGGGAAATATTTGGTTTGCTAGGCCCCAACGGTGCAGGCAAAACCACAACCCTGCGGGTACTTTGTACTTTGAGTGCGCCCGATAGCGGACGCATTGAAGTGTCTGGCATTTCTGCTGTCAGTCAGCCGAGAATTGCTAGACAAAGACTCGGCTACGTCGCCCAAGAAGTGGCTCTCGATAAGGTGCTGACGGGGCGGGAACTCCTGCAACTGCAAGCAGCGCTTTACCATTTGCCGCGCCCTACGATTAAAGGGCGGATTGACGAAATGGTGAAACTCCTCGGTTTGGAGGAGTGGGAAAATAAAAAGACGGGCACTTATTCCGGCGGTATCCGCAAACGCCTCGACTTAGCTGCTGGATTGCTGCACCAGCCGGATGTTTTGGTGTTAGACGAACCGACTGTCGGGCTCGATATTGAAAGTCGGGTGGTAGTGTGGGATTTCCTGCGGCGCTTGCGGGAAGAAGGTACGACGGTTTTGATTACGAGTCACTATCTCGAAGAAGTTGATGCTTTGGCCGATCGCGTGGCGATTATTGACAAGGGTACGGTGATTGCTGAGGGGACGCCGGAGGAGTTGAAAAATCGGGTTGGGGGCGATCGGGTGACTTTGCGGATTCGGGAGTTTTCGCCGATGGAAGAAGCCGAAAAAGCTAAAACTCTGATGCAATCGCTGCCTTTTGTGCAGGAAGTAATTGTCAATACGGCTCAAGGAAATTCTCTCAATTTAGTAGTAACACCGCAAAGCGATGCGCTGGTGACAATTCAGCAAGCTTTGAAAGATGCGGGACTTCCTACTTTTGGGATTGCTCAATCTCGGCCGAGTTTGGATGATGTGTATTTGGCTGCGACTGGTAAGACGCTGTTGGATGCGGAGTTGGCTGCTGCTAGCAACCGCGATTTGAAGGCTGAGCAAAAACAGGCGATGCGATCGTAGTTTGAGGGAAGGGAAAAGTTCGTCAGAAACAGGCAAGATGCCTGTTCCACAAAGAGTGAATTTTCTTGTGGAACAGGCATCTTGCCTGTTCATAAACGAGATCAACCGATATTTAAGCTGAATTTAATATCATACATCCAAAACTTGCTCTGCTGTCAGCGCTAATTCTGGGAAAGTTCGGGATATAATTCGCTCAGTTCCTCGGTAAGCAGTCATTTTATAAACGCCATTTTCATCAAGCAGGTAAACAAAAACAGTCGGCTCTTTCGGGTTGCCCAAATAGTTTCTGCTACCCAAAGCTAAATAATCGACAATCCAATATTCATAAATTCCCAGCCGCTGATATTCATCCAGCTTATCGATATAATCATCTTCCCAATTTGTTGAGACAACTTCTACAACTAATTGTGGGGGTTCATTTAGGGCTGAGGGGGCGAAAGGTTGGGATTCCCAGAGGGTTTTATCTACTACGGTAATATCAGGATGTCGGCCTTGTTCTTTACCATTTGAGATTAATGTCCTGACTACAATTCTGCCAGACACCCTGTAATTCAGGTTGAGTATTTTTACCTCGTATTGGAACGTATTTTCAATAAAATCAGCTACATTTTCGTGCTGTCTTATTGTTGGTAAAGTTTGGACAATTTCTCCATTAACCAGTTCATATAGCAAAACCATTTGATTTGTAAACAATCGATTCAATGAGCACAAGCGTTTCAGGTGGTTCTACATTCATGACTCAAATAGACTTGCTATAGCGTCCGTCTTCATCTGGCAGTTGCTTGATGAATCGATCGAAAGTGAGCATTAGTTTAAGTTGGGTAGGAGTTGCGATCGTGATTTTATCTCATTTAGCTAGATATTTAAAACTATTCTGCCACCATTTTTACATACTGTTTTAACACAGGTGGCATCGTGAAAACTATTTCAGATTCACAGCTCAATTTTTCGATTATTCCCCGTCTTGCTAAAGATTGAATTGCTTGACATAATTCGCGCTGCGAACCTTGACATTTTGCCATAAATTGGGGAAACGAAACAGGTTCGATTTCATTACTAAGTTGCGAAATAGCCTGTTTTTCTATTTCAGACAACCGCTGATAGTGCTGCTGCAATATTGGTGTCAATTCATCACCTAAAAATACTGGTTGACAACTCAAATATTGAGATACTCTACCGCTAAATAAGTTGTTAATGGTTTGAGCGACTAATTTTAACCAGAGGGGATTGCCTTGATAAATGTTAATCAAGTCTGGCCATCTTTCTTCATCCAATAAACCTTTTTCTCTAAGAATTTCTTTTGCTGTTTCACCTAAAGCAGTTAACTGCAATAAACGTACTGCTGAATTATCGTCGGTGAATGTGATGATGTCTGAGGGAGGTTCCCAACTATTGAGGATTAAACAACTGTTGTGGGGAATTTCACCTATGAGTTTAAATAGGGTTCCGTAATTTTCATATCCGGGTTTATAATTTCCTGCAAGTTGCCCGCTGCTGAGAATTTGCTGCACGTCATCTAGGAGGATTAGACAGCGATTGTCGCGCAATGCTTCTATGAGGATTGACAATTGAGCATCGGTGTTGGTGGGAAGGTTACTTTCTGGTTGATTTAAGAGAAATTGAATGAGGGTTTTGAGAGTTGTTTCTAGGGGTGGGGAGGTGCGGAGACTGCGCCAGATGATGCGATCGAATTGAGTTTGAATTTGGGGGATGAGGTGACGGGCGATCGCACTTTTTCCGGTGCCTGCCATACCTGTGATGGTGAGGAGGCGGCAGTTTTGCTCTAGAATCCAGGTTTCGAGGGCGGTGAGGGGTGAGTTGGGGTAGTTGTAAAAGGTTTTGAGCTCCGGTGCATCTCTTAAATCGAGTCGCGGTTTCTGTTGGGTGTCGTCTTCAGTTGAGGTTTGTGGTGGGGGTGAGTTTTGTGAAGTTTTGGGATGGTGCGAGGTTTCTGTGCAGACGTTTATATTCCCTTTGTGGACAAGGTTAAAATAACCAGAATTTGAAATTTTAGAGATTTCATATCTTTCCATTGTGGAGCTAAAATTGGATTTATTAACATCTTCCTCTAAGATTTTTGAAAGAATTTGCCATAACTTTGAGGCAATATTTCTGACATGGCGTTCAGTACAATGAACCTCTTTAGAAATTTCGGAGTATCTTTTACCTTGCCACGTTCCCCGTACTACTGCCTGTTGCCGATCGTCTAGGTGTTTGCCCGTCTTAGTGAACACCAAGCCATCGGCCAACCTTAAGAGTTCTTGAACATCCATTTATTGGGTAGGTGTAGGAAGTTTTATCTATTGTATCAGACTTTTTCTGACTTTTTCTGACTTTTTCTGACTTAGGAGGGCAAAATGTGACTTTTAACGGCTAGCTAATTTTATCAACTACTGGCTAATTGTGACATTCTCCTACTGGACAATACATAAAAATTAAAGTTAAACTTTTTAACGAGGGGCATTAAAGCAAGAAATTGCTTAAAATGTGGTTGCGTCCGTGAGCAAAGAAGTAAATAAAAAGGCTCATAAATTAGTTTTGCCCTTAGTTTTGACATGGGTAGGAGTGCCGATGTTAATCCGCCTGGGTTTGCTTTTTTATCAACCAGCTTTTTTAATAATTGCAAGAGGTTGAGGGGCTTTTCGCCTCGTGAAATGTTCGTAAAAATTTGGTAATTTCCAAAAGGATAAAAAATTATGTCTAGTGCATTATCCCTACCGCAAGCTAATTTAAAAATGGCTCTCTGGCAAGTCGATGCTGATGCAATGAGTAGCAGCGACTTGTATGTTTGGTTAAATGATATCGGCTTGCCACATGAAGTCTCGATCCGGCTGCATGAACTTGCCACATACACGAAAAAAGCTGCTAACAAAGTTTTACTCATCGGCAAAATTCTCCTCCTTAAAATCATAGAATTTGTCAAAGCGCATCCCCATTTAGCGATAGGGGTTGCTGTTGGTGTCGCTGTAAGAATTTTGGCAAGTTCGATACCATTTGTCGGCCCGTTATTAGAACCTTTGGCAACAGCGCTGGGTATCCCAATTGGTGCAATGGCAGGCCACCGACTCGATCGAGGCAAAGAGGTGTCTGATGGAATTATTGGAATTGTTCAAGAGATTATTGAGATTGCCAAAGAATTTTTTCAATTACTGATAGACGTTTTCAATACAATTTTCCGCAACGTCATCACTGCTTAACTGCCTAAATTAGCAAAAAAATTGAGGTCTAATATGTCGGCAAATAAAACGCCAACCAAAGAGCAAATTCTGAAGTCAATAGAGCAACTGGAAAAAAACCCACATGATAAATTAGGGATTTTAGGAGATATTGGCATTGGTGTGGTGGGGGCTGCCGGTGCTGGTGCGGCGGCGGCAGCTTTCGGTGGTGGATCTGTATTATTTGGGTTAATAGCCGTTGCACCTCCCGTAGGATTAGTTGTTGGCGGTGCAGCTTTAGGTGCTGCTGCTCTTGTAGGGGTAAAACGAATGTTATTTGATGGCACTTATGACCAGGGAAAACAAGCAGAAATGCTTAAAAACTTAAAACAACAGGCAAGAGATCTTGAAGCCAAAGAAAGAGCCTCTAACCTGGAAGACAGCGATAAAACTAAATTTATTGTTTCCTTGAAAGAACCCGTCAGGCTCGATTTAATTAGCCCGCAAGACGCTCAGGATTTAATTAGGGCCGTAGAAAACGGTAAAATGGCAATCAAAGAGGCGATTAAAATGGTTGAGGATGTGGTTAAAGCTGCTAAACCATAACTGCCTTCTGACTGCGTAACCTGGGAATGCTAAGTTGTAAGTCTGCGATCGCCCTTACTTAAACCAAGTGCGATCGCTCTTTATAAGAGACTACTGATACTCTGATTCTTGCCATTCTCTATCTTCCTGGTAATGCTGCAACATTCCCTCAGCTTGTTTTGCTAGAATGATTCGCCTCTCTTCAAGCGGCAATTGCATAAATTCTCGGCGACTGGGATAGTCGGCTAGTGTTGGTATTTCTAAATCTATATCAATATCTAATGGCTGTGCTTTTCCTGCGGAAATTTCCTTTTTGGCGCGCTGTGCAGCCACAATCAGCGATTGTTGTGTGTTCTCACAAGATAAATTCCACTCCTCTTCATCCCTTAATTATTCAAGATATTCTCGCAAATGTTCAACCACTTTGTCTTGAAGAGTTTCTGGCAAAGATTCCATGATTTTGACCAAAGTGGCGATCGCCCTTGATGACATAGCTTTATCCTCCTAGTAAATCAAGTTGTTATTTAGTATATTTGATGAGCTTATTCTCAATTTTAGAGCGATCGCCCGCCCAACACCACCAATACCTCCAGACTTGCTACTGTAAAGAGAGTTAGATTTAATCAAAATCAGCGCAAGCAATTATGAGCGGTACTGTTACATCTCCCAACAACCTCAACCAGCAGCGATCGCCCTCAACGGCTATTACAGCCTCGAACAGTTCCCTGCTGGGCGACTTCATCCAAGAAACACTCGCCTTAACCAAGCGCCTGTTTATTCAATTGCAGCGCCGCCCCTCCACGCTAGTTGCAGGCATTATTCAGCCCCTGATGTGGTTGGTTTTGTTCGGAGCTCTGTTTGAAAATGCACCCGCAGGCTTGTTCGGCGAAAGCCAGAATTACGGACAATTTCTCGGCGCTGGTGTAATCGTTTTTACTGCTTTTGCCGGGGCGCTGAATGCTGGTTTGCCGATTATGTTCGATCGCGAGTTCGGATTTCTCAACCGCTTGTTAGTCGCGCCGCTGGCTTCCAGATTTTCGATCGTCCTGGCTTCGGCTATTTTTATTGTCACCCTCAGCTTTATCCAAACCGGCACAATCGTTACAGCGGGCGCGTTTTTGGGCGCGGGATTCCCCGGAATTGCCGGACTAGGGGCGATCGCCCTAATTGTGCTGCTGTTAGTTTTGGGCGTCACCGGCTTGAGTCTGGGTTTAGCCTTCGCCCTTCCCGGTCACGTAGAATTAATAGCGGTAATTTTTGTTACTAACTTGCCGCTGTTATTTGCCAGCACAGCCCTCGCGCCGCTGTCATTTATGCCAGAGTGGCTGCAAGTGGTAGTGACTCTCAATCCTCTGAGTTACGCGATCGAACCCATCCGCTACCTGTACCTACACAGCGATTGGTCGCTAGCCAGTGTCGTGATGCACGCTCCTTGGGGTAATGTCACCTTTGGAGGAGCGCTGTTAGTGCTGCTGGCGTTTGATTTGGTGGCGCTGCTGAGTATTCAACCGCTGCTGAGACGCAGGTTTGCTTAGGGCGATCGTTTAACCTGCACCGTCAATGGTAGGGACACGGCAATGCCGTGTCCTTAGCCCCAGCGAAGTAATATAATATTTAGTCACAAGTCAGAATATTGTTTAGATACAATTGTTTTTTTGAAGATTCAATTAATAAATTATGAACACCAAAACTTCCAAATCCGGCAAATTGATGATGGGGCTTGCTACAAGCGCGATCGCATCCTGTGCTCTGTTCTCCCCTCAAGCAAGCTTCGCTCAAGCCAGCGGTTTAAATAATGCCCAACCGCTACAAGACTTTCAAACTCAAGACAATACCGACCCATTTTCCGGCCGCAGCAGCGGCAGCGCAATATTTGATTTAATTCACAGATCCCAATTGGGAGGCGGCCGCAGCATGGAAGAATTTAATAGCGAACAGCGCCAAAATTTGAACGATGCGGCAGCAGAATTTCGCAACAAACAGCGCCAACTACTGGAAAAGCAAGCTGTACCTTCTGAAGGGGCGATCGCACCAGCAGAAATTACCGCCCCCGTCCCTTAAATTTACAACTGCTGTTTGCTCATTTCTCAGTCCGCGTGAGCGAAGCCAGCGCTTAGGCGGACTTCGTTTGTCTAGCAGCGATTTCAAGATCCCAATCTTCTCTAAAAACCATCGCCCTTAATCCCGTTCCAACCACGCCCGCATTTTACCCGGATTAAGCAAACCGTAAGGATCGACCAACTCTTTAAACTGCAACTGTTCCACATTAATACTTTTCATCCCTCCATCTTCCAATATATAAGTGTGAGGATTAGCAATCATTGCGCCTTGCTCTTCGTGATAGCGAATAATTTCATTGAGGCGTGATTCCGTAGTGTAGCGAACTATTTGCAAAGCCGCGGCGATCGCCCTGCCATTAATCCGCAAAAACTCCAAGTGCATCATCACCTCATCCCCATAATAATTGTACAGTTCCTCAATCAATTTCAAACCTTTATCTGGGGGAAAAATCGTCTGCAAATAAGTAAGAGAGGGGTCAGCGCTGCGAGCGTGCAGAGTTGTATGATTCCAAGTAAATTCAGCAATAGCTGCACCTTTGCTCGCTGCTTGCGCGTCTTTTTGATAGCAAATTGTGCCACCATATTCGCGCACCAAATCTTGCAGCGGTTCCAGACAAGATTCAGCTACCATTAACAAAGCGCAGTGCTTACCTTCAGGAATCGCCTCGCGGAAAGCAGCAAAATAAGCAGGAATCGGCCAAGCACAAACACAAATTAGTTTTTTGATAATTCCGTCAGCATCGCCCAAAGCTTGACCGAAGTTTGCCGATGTCATAAAATCGTCAAAAGCGACGATGATTTCCGCCCAAGGATAAGCAGGGGCGAGGGGAATTTCTAACTCAGTAATAATCCCATTTGTGCCGTAAGCGTGATTGACTTTTTGCACTTCATCGCCGCGCAATTCGATGACGCGCGGCTCGTCTTCCATTGTAACGACTCGAACGGCATGAAGATTTCCCCGATCGCGCAATTGCCCGTAAGTTATCGAACCAATTCCCCCGCTACCGCCGCCGATAAATCCCCCAATCGTTGCGGTGCGATAGGTTGAGGGAACCATCCGCAATTCCCAACCAGTTTCTCGCGCCTGTTTGTCGAAAACCGACATTTTCACCCCTGGTTCTACGCAAGCTAAACCCGGTTTTATCCAGCGGATACTGTGCATTTTGGTGGTATCTAAAATGACGCCGCCCTTGAGGGGAATGCACTGCCCGTAATTGCCCGTTCCTGCACCTCTGACAGTTAGCGGAATTTTGAATTTGACGCAGGCTGCAGCAATCCGCAAAACTTCGGCTTCGCTGGCGGGACGAACGACTAAATCTCCTGTTTTATCACTTAAGAGAGGTTGCAAAACTGGACTGAAGTGATAATAGTCTTGAGATAGCTTGACAACTTGCGCGCGATCGCTAATTATTTCAATTCCCGATAGTTCCGAAGAAAAAGCATCCCAGTCAATACTTTGAATCGCATTTGCAGTCATTTTGTTTTCTCAATCCTGACAGGATTATATATTTTCTCAAGCATAACTTAGTAACCTAAAATACTAACTGCCATCTTTCTTTACGCAGTAAGGTGCTGAGGTTTCATCCTACATAGCAAAGCTGGTTTTTTCAATTAATAAATCCCCCAAACACCGCCATACCGTAGTATTTCCAAGGCACTGCAACAGTGTCAAATCCAGATGAGACAAGCATTTCCAACTGGGCCGAAAGTGTAGCTAGGCGATCGGGATTAGAATACCCGTAAGAGACACTCGTTCCCACCTTTGCGCGAATTTGTGCTAAGGTTTCCCCCTGACTTAGCGCCCAATCTTCTCGCGCCGCTTGATAAATATCTTTCATTGCTGCTGATTCTGCTAAAAGAGGATCGGCATTCCAAAAACAGCCACCAGCATTTAAACTTTTGCGAATCCGTTGAAACAATTTCAACTTCATCTCATCCTCAATATGGTGAATTGCCAGAGAGGAAATGCAAGCATTGAATTTATCAGCTAAGCCTGATGAATTTGGATTGTTCGCCCATTCTCCAAAATCCATTTCTATGCCAGTCCACCGAGCTGCGTATCCTGCCGACTCTATTTTGGCGCGGGCAAAATCAAGCATCCGCGGCGAGTAATCGACAGCAACTATTTCCGCAAATGGGTAGCGTTTAAGAACTTTTACAGTGAGTTCTCCGGTACCGCAGCCGAGTTCTAAAATGCGGTTGTTTGTGTTAGCAATGCAGCCGGCTAATACATCCAGCATTTCGTCATATTTAGGTAAAAGTCGCCGAATGCCCGTATCAAAATCAGCAGTATTAACGAAAACTTCTCCCGGAAAAATTTCCTTGTTAGTAGGTGAGACAGTAGAGTCAGAATTCACGATCGCCAACCATAGACTACAATTGCTATCCTAACCGAGATAAAGCAAAAAGTGCGTGAAGTAGAGACACGGCACTGCCATGTCCTTAACCGAGCATCTGTACTTCACTCAACAGAAAATCCCTATAAAGTTATGGGTATTCTTACGGATAAGCGAAACACTCGCGGTAAACAATAATTAACCCTCGGTTGCACTCAGAGAGTCTTGCTTTACCCCGGACGCCAGCAAAACAGTCTGAGAAAGCAGTGTTATGTTAGTAGTGCATAAATTCCAATCAAGATTAAACCTCACACGTGAGGATACCATGCCCCAGTTGATTTATCGAATTCGGGCTGCCATCAGCCAATTAATTTACAAGCGAATTCTGCTTGCGGTGACAATTTTATTTTGTGTAGGTGTAGGAGTAGCGATGGCAAATATGTCTCGTCTTTCCTCCACCCTAATCGAATCGCAAGCTCTCCAAAATGCCACCCTCTATGCCCAAGCAGTTAAAGAAGCCCGCACCCTTTACAGTTCCGATGTTGTTAGTCCTCTCAACACCGCTGAAGCAATTAACTTTACCCACGACTACAACCCGACAAAAGTAACAGTTCCCGTACCAGCCAGTTTCTTAATAGAACTAGGCAACCATATCACAAAAAAAAATCCCGAAGTATCACTTCGTCTCTACAGCAACTACCCGTTTCCCTGGCGGCAAAAAGAAGGCGGAGTCCGAGACGAGTTTGAACGGCAAGCTATTACGTATTTGACGCAAAATCCGACAGAAAAATTTTTCCGCGTTGATGATGTTCGCGGCAAACCCGCCTTTCGATATGCCGAGGCAGATATTCTAAGTTCTAGCTGCGTGAACTGTCACAATACTCACCGTGACAGTCCTAAAACTGATTGGAAAGTGGGAGATGTGCGGGGGATATTAGAAATTACTCAACCTCTCGATACCATCACTCAACATACTCAAAGTGAACTTAAAAACCTGTTTTTACTGTTAGTAGGACTTTCACTTTTAGGGGTCACAGGATTAACTTTATCTATCAGCAGGTTGCGCCAAAATGCTAAACAATTAGAACAGCGCGTCAGGGAACGCACGGCACAATTGCAAGAAACTAATGTAGAATTGCTGAAAGAACAGGAAAAGAGCGATCGCCTGCTGCTCAATATTTTACCCGAATCCATTGCTGCTAAGCTAAAAGATGGTCACAGCAGTATTGCTGACGGCTTCGCAGAAGTCACGATTTTGTTTGCGGATATCGTAGGCTTTACCGTGCTTTCTGCACAAATATCTCCTGAAGAACTGCTCAAGTTTCTAAACGAAATTTTTTCAGCCTTCGATAGCTTAACGGAAAAGTACGGCTTGGAAAAAATCAAAACAATTGGAGATGCTTACATGGTAGTGGGAGGTTTGCCAAATCCCAGCACCAACCACGCCGAAAGCATTGCGGAAATGGCTTTAGGTATGCAGGAGGAATTAGCAAAATTTAATGCCAAACATCATGCAGGAATTAACATTCGCATCGGCATCAATACCGGGCCGGCAATTGCTGGGGTTATTGGCACTAAAAAATTTATTTACGACCTCTGGGGCGATGCCGTCAATACAGCAGCCCGCATGGAATCCCACGGAATTGCCGGCGCGATTCAAGTCACACAATCAACTTACGATATTTTGAGAAATAAGTATCTGTTTGAAGACAGAGGAATTATCCACATCAAAGGCAAGGGCGATATGAATACTTATCTGCTTGCAGGCAGGCTAGTCAGCGCAGTTCCGGTTTAATTTGTTTATTATATTATGAAGGGGTATGCTAGTTAGTCCGAAGTCATCAGTCATTAGTTGTTAACCGTTAGCCAAGAACTAACAGTTAATGCCTGCTGGCTTTTGACTGCTGACAATTACAGGAATTACAGAGGGGATGTGAGAACCCGGTTTCTGCGCGGTTGCTTCGTTGACAAACCAAAAATTTATTACGAGAAACCGGGTTTATTTTCTTATGTCCTACATTAGCCATTTGCAAAATAGTAAGTTTTATGTTATCGCGGATTTTATCATTCTTGAAATTTTTCCAATCTCGCTTGTCTAGGCAAATAGCTTTGTGGGTATTTGCTAGTATTCTTGTCATAGAGGGAATTATTTTAGTTCCCTCTTATTTTCGGCGAGAAAATGAACTTTTAAGCCAACTGGAACAGGTATCTCGGGCGACTGTTGATTCCCTAGAGTTTTTGCTCCAACAAGATATTTCCGATCGCACTTTCTTGCAAGAAGAAGTAAAAAATATTATTAAGGATTCTCAAGTAGTGTTAGGACTATCTATTTACCAAGCTAACAGTGAACTAATATATACACTTGGCGAACCGCCAGAAATCAGTTTAGATAAACTAAAAAAAGCTCGTATAGTTCACAGTCACAATTTCGATGGTAAGCGCTACGATATTGCTTGGACTGAGCGACATTTTGGAGGCGATTACATCTTAATTGTTCGCCACGATGCTTCCACCGTTCAACCGGAACTCTACGCATTTATCGGGCGGATTGCGGTTCTAGTCATCATTATATCAGCCTTTGTCACTTCGGTGACTATGTTTTTTTTAGGGGTGACAGTAATTTCACCTCTCTTGAGATTGCGCGATGACTTGATCGCTGCTGGAGACGCTTTGAGCAAAGATCAAGAAAAACCTGATTTCTACTCTCTCTCTGTCAAGCGCGATGACGAGTTGGGAGAACTCATGGTCGCATTCAATCAAATGTTTCACCGAGTATACAAGGAAATTGCACAGCGGAAACAAGCTGAAGAAGTATTACGCACCGAACAAGAAAAGTCGGAACGTTTATTACTAAATATATTACCTGTCATGATTGCCGATCGCCTAAAACAAGGTCAGATAAATATTGCGGACGGATTTGCCGAGGTTACGATTTTGTTTGCTGATATTGTGGGCTTTACCGACATATCTTCGCGCACATCTCCTGAAGAATTAGTAGAATTACTTAACAAAATATTTTCAGCTTTCGATTGCTTAAGCGAACAATACGGCTTAGAAAAAATTAAGACTATCGGTGACAATTATATGGTAGCAGGCGGTTTGCCGCTTCCCTGTACAAATCACGCCGAATCTATTGCAGAAATGGCTCTAGAAATGCAGCAAGAAATTATGAAATTCCGCGACGAATGTGGTAAACCTCTCAATATCCGCATTGGCATTAATACGGGGCCTGTTGTAGCCGGTGTCATCGGCACTAAAAAGTTTATTTACGATTTGTGGGGAGATGCTGTGAATACAGCAAGCCGCATGGAATCTCAGGGACTTCCGGGTAAAATTCAAGTTAGCAACTCAACTTATGAGTTGCTGTGCGATAAGTATTTGTTGGAAAAGCGCGGTAAAATTAATGTTAAAGGCAAAGGCTCTATGACGACTTATTTGCTCAAAGGCAGAAAATTGTAACTGACAATTTTAACCATCGCCCGCGAATACGTGGTATGGTGGCTGACGTTGCAGGGCAGGCGCCCTCGCCACCAAACTATATTTTTTTTGAACGAACCGCGAAGACGCTAAGGATGCGAAGGAAGAGAAGAGAAGAAAAGAGAAGAGAATATAAAGAGTTGCCAAGTGAGTTAACTTTGTTATATTAAAATGGGAGTTGATATTAGTTAGATGGGTAAAAATGACGGCGGATCAGGAACCGAATTCTTCTACTTCACCGATTTGGCAGCCCTTCACGCAAATGAAAACGGCGGCCCCGCCACTGAAGGTAATTCGCGGCAAAGGATCGGTGCTGGAATTAGCAGACGGGCGACAAATTCTCGACTGTATTTCTAGTTGGTGGGTGACTGTTCACGGCCACAGCCATCCGGTTCTCGCGGAGGCTCTTTATGAACAAGCTCAAAAGTTAGAACACGTAATCTTCGCGGGGTTTACTCACGAACCGGCCCAGAAACTTGCGAGTAAATTGCTAACTCATACGCCTGCTTCTTTAACGCGGATTTTCTTTTCTGACAACGGATCGACTGCTGTTGAAGTTGCTCTGAAAATGGCATTTCAATATTGGCGCAATCTCGGAGAAACTAACCGTACTAGCTTTATTAGTTTTGAGGGAGGTTATCACGGCGATACTGTGGGCGCGATGTCTGCTGGTAGAAGTTCGCTGTGGTGGGAATCTTTTGCACCTTTAATGTTTGCTGGGGATGTTGTTCCTTTTCCTGCGACTTTTGACGGCGATGAGGAGGTGGAAAGCAAGGAGGCCACGAGTTTAGAGAAATTGGAGTTTTTGTTAAAGCAGGGCGGCTATGCGGGAATTTTTATCGAACCTTTGGTGCAAGGTGCCGGGGGAATGCGAATGTGCCGCCCTGAGTTTTTGCAGGCGATCGCACAACTTGCCCGCCAGTTTAATGTATTGTTGATTTACGATGAAGTAATGACTGGTTTTGGTCGCACGGGCGAACTGTTTGCCTCTGTTAAATCTGCAACTTCACCAGATATCCTGTGTTTGTCTAAAGGATTGTCTGGCGGCTGTTTGCCAATTGCTGTCACAATGGCATCGGAGGATATTTATCAAGCTTTCTGGCGAGATGAACCGGACAAAGCTTTTTTTCACAGTCATTCTTACACTGGAAATCCCTTAGCTTGTGCGGTGAGTGTAGCATCCTTGGAGCTTTTGGAGCAAAACCCAAATGTGTATCAAGGGATGGAAAAACTCCACCACAAATATCTGAATCAATGGCTGAGAAATCATCCTAAACTCGAACGGATTCGGGCTTGCGGCACCATCGCAGCCATGGATGTAAAAACCGAAAGCGTTTCCGGTTATTTTAATGACATCGGTTCAGTTTTGAAAGCCAGATTTCTCGAAGCGGGGTTTTTGCTCCGCCCCTTGGGAAATACGCTTTACTTGATGCCTCCTTACTGCATTTCTCCTGATGAACTAGAATCGATTTATCGGGTGATTCGTCAGGTTTTGGATACTCTGTAAACCCTTTAACTTTAGTAATGAATTTACCCAATTGGAACGATTTGGCTGACGACGCACTGGCGGGCAAATGTATCTCTCGCGAGCAATCTTTAGCCGTATTGCGCGCACCGGATGAGGTTTTGCTGGAACAACTAAACGCAGCTTATCGGGTGCGCCGCCACTACTGGGGAAACCGAGTCAGGCTGCACTATTTGTTAAACGCTCAAAGTGGCCTTTGTCCTGAAGATTGCCATTATTGTTCTCAGTCAAAAATTTCGACTGCGGAAATTGAGAAATATCCGCTTTTAGCTAAGGAGAAAATTCTGGATGCCGCGCAACGCGCAGCAGAGTTAAAAGCTGGTACGTTTTGTTTGGTGATTTCGGGCCGCCAACCTAGCGCATCTACTTTTGATCGCGTTTTGGATGCTGTCGAGACTGTGAAGGCAAATTATAACCTGAAAATCTGTGCTTGTTTGGGATTGTTGAGCGAGGAGCAAACTCATCGGCTGGCTAAAGCTGGAGTCGATCGCGTAAATCACAATCTCAATACTTCCGAATCATATCACTCGGACATTTGCACGACTCACACTTTTGGCGATCGGGTTGAAACCGTCGAACACGTAAAAGCAGCGGGAATCACAACTTGTTCCGGCGGCATTTTGGGGATGGGCGAATCGGATGATGATGCGATCGATTTAGCGCTTTCGCTTCGCAAGTTGGGGGTTACTAGCGTCCCGGTCAACTTTTTCATTCCGATTCCCGGCACGCCATTTGCAGATGTGAACAGGTTAACTCCCCGCCAATGTTTGCGAATTCTCTGTTTGTTCCGATTTTTGCTTCCCAGTCAAGAAATTCGGATTGCTGGGGGACGGGAGGTGCATTTGCGATCGCTGCAACCTCTCGGACTCTACCCCGCTAATTCTATCTTTGTTGGCGATTATCTGACAACTCCCGGACAAGCTGCCCATCAAGATTGGGACATGATTCGAGATGCGGGATTTGCGATCGAATCCCCCGAAGGTTCTCTCTTAGAAGTTGATTCAGCAGTTACCCAATCAAACAAAAAAACCCTGGTTGTGTAACTCTTATAGCAGTTTTCAATCGGATGAAATAGAGTAGGACACGGCAGTGCCGTGTGCCTACCCAATATCTCTACTTCACGTTTACGCATGGGCGGATAGAAACCGGGTTTCTGATGTAGCAAATGCGTCAGCCGTAAGTTCTTAGATTGTAGCCATAAACCCTTATTCTACGGTTGACATTCTTTAATCTGAAATCTAAAATCTAAAATCTAAAATAATACAAGAGGGGGAAACTGTGGACCAACGGGAAGAAATTACTATCGCAGAATACCAGCTAACTGCCGAATCTTTCCGAGAAGGAACTTGGCATCACGACGTATCTCAAAATCGAACCGCACTGACGGCTGCTATGCCCCGCAATCCCGGTAAAATTTTAGATATAGGATGCGGGCCGGGACGAGATTTAGTAGCGTTCAAGAGCCAAGGACACACAGTTGTAGGCTTAGATGCAACTCCAGCTTTTGTAGAAATAGCTAAGAAGTTATCGGGATGCGAAGTTTGGCAGCAATCTTTTCTGAATCTCGACTTGCCAAATGCAGAATTTGACGGTATTTTTGCCAATGCTTCCCTGATTCACGTTCCCAGCGACGAGATGGTGAAAGTGCTGCAAGATTTGCACAAAGCCTTAGTTGTTAACGGTGCAATTGTCATGTCAATGTGCCGGGGAAATTGGGAGGGATACGACGAGAGACCAACGGGAAAACGCTATACTGCCGGATGGGAATATCATACTTTAGCACCTTGTTTAGAACAAACAGGATTTGCAATTGTCAATCACTACTATCGCCCACCAGGCTTACCCCGCGAAGCTCAATCTTGGGTAGTAATAGTGGGCAGAAAAATATAAAGTAAATTGGAAACTGGGAATAGGTAATTGCGAATCATTCCCCTCTCTTCCTCTGCGCCCTCTGCGGTTAAATAAAAAAATCATTCACCAATTGACAGAGGATTGTTGTATAATCTACATTCAAATAAACTAATTTGTGCACCCCTTAAATCCACATTGATATGACAGAGAAATTCCACATTTTTTTAGCTGGTGCTAGTCGAGGAGTCGGCTTAGAAATCGCGAAATGTCTGACAGCACAAAAGATGCAAGTAACTGCACTTTTGCGATCACCCGCAACCAGCACCGAATTAGAAACCCTGGGCATCAAATTCGTGACTGGCGATGCTTTGGATGCTGCCGCTGTAGAAGCTGCGATGGCTGGCGGTGAACCAATTCATGCCGTAATCAGCACAATTGGCGGCTTGCCAAAAGATGGAGAAAGAGCCGATTATTTGGGCAACAAAAACTTGATTGATGCGGCTGTCAAAGCAGGCGTGCAAAAATTTATTTTAGTTTCATCCATCGGCAGCGGTAACAGTGCCGCTGCTTTGCAACCGCAGGTTTTGGAAACTTTGGCCCCGGTCTTAATTGAAAAGGAAAAAGCCGAAAATCATTTGATAGAAAGCGGGATGATTTATACAGTGATTCGTCCCGGCGGACTCAAATCCGAACCTGCAACAGGCAACGGTATTTTAACAGAAGATTGTCGAGTTGCTGGAACTATTCACCGGGCGGATGTAGCGCAGCTAGTTTGTCAGTGTTTAGTTTCTGATACTGCTAACAATAAAGTTTTGTCGGCGGTAGACAGGCAAATGGTTTACGGCAATCCAGAATTTGAGGTATTAACTTTCAGTTAAATATCCAAACCTCAAAAAACACAAAAACCTGTAGGGGCGGTTTAAGCGAACAATACAAAACTTCCGCCCTTTGCAGATTTTTGTACAAAACCCGCCCCGACTCAAGAATCGAAAGGCTTAATCCACGATCGCCCGATCGCCCAATCCAAAACCAAACCCGCGATCGCAAACAATACTACACTCTCGGCACCGCGAACAGCAAACGGCAATAAATCCTGTAGGGCGGGCATCTTCCCGGGTTCAAAAAACAATCCAGCATCCAACTGTCCAAAAGCCCGCACCAAGCCAAAAGCCAACACCGCACCAGATTTTAGCTGCAGGTTAACATCTCGGCGAATCGCATAGCGGTAAGTCACGCCGAACAAAAAACCGCCCAAAAGTGCCATCGCCCCTCTGAAGGCAAAATTTAGGTCAATTTCCCTTACCTGCAAACTCGCCAGAGAATCCAACCTATCCGCTAGAATTAAGGTATTACCAAGGGCTATCGCCCCAAAACCCAGCAAACAAGACAAAGCAGCAACACTCCCTGCCTTCAAAGATTCTACCCGTTCAGCGGCACTAAAATTTGACGAGTCCTTCACGGCGCCCTCATTCTTAAAATAGCTCAAATTGACTTATCATAAGGTTTGGAGTCACTTTGTACAGTTTGTTCAATAAATAGCTATGGATATTTTGTCACTCGGTTGGGTTTCGGTACTAGTTCTGTTCTCCTTCTCAATTTCAATGGTCATTTGGGGACGCAACGGTTTCTAGATTCCAGAATAGCTTGCGGGGCAAGCTTTTTAACTGCCCCGCATTTTTGGGAAATCCTATTTAACCAAATCAAAATAGCAGGAGTTGTAAACATGACAGCCAAAAAAATATTAATGCTAGTCGGCGACTTTGTAGAAGACTACGAAGTAATGGTTCCCTTCCAAGCACTGCAAATGGTAGGTCACACCGTCCACGCCATCTGCCCGGACAAAGCAGCAGGCCAAACAATTCGCACCGCTATTCACGACTTTGAAGGCGATCAAACCTACAGCGAAAAACCCGGTCACAACTTCACTTTAAACGCGACTTTTGACGAAATCAACCCGGCAGACTACGACGCTTTAATTATCCCGGGAGGACGCGCCCCAGAATACATCCGCCTCAACGAACAAGTGCTGCAAATTACCCGCTACTTTGCCAACAGCAAAAAGCCGATCGCATCTATTTGTCACGGCTTACAGGTTCTAACAGCAGCAGGCGTACTCGAAGGCAAACGCTGCACCGCATACCCCGCTTGCAGCCCCGACGTACTCCGGGCAGGTGGCAAATATACAGAAGTTCCAGTTACCGAAGCCGTAGTCGATGGCAATTTAGTCACTGCCCCCGCGTGGCCGGCACATCCTAACTGGCTGGCGGAATTCCTGAAAGTTTTGGGAACGAAGATCGAACATTTAGAGAAAGTCGAAGTGTGACTATTTTTACAGTCAAAGTTAAACCGAATTCCAAACAGCAAAGCATCGCAGAACAACCAGACGGCAGCCTCACAATACATCTCAAATCCCCGCCCGTTGATGGTAAAGCCAATCAAGAATTAATCATGCTGTTGGCAAAAAAGTTTAAAGTGCCGAAATCTGCGATCGGAATTAAATCCGGTTTTTCCTCCAGAAATAAACTTGTGGAAATCCCGATGGAACCTTTAACTTAGAAATAAGGGTAATAACAAATCTATCTAAAGAGGGATATAGACTCAGCTTTAAAAGTATATATTATAGTTGTAGAGTTAGAATATAAAATTATGAGCATTGAAAATAGAGTCGAAGCCACAGCAAAGAATATTGAAGGCAAAATCCAAGAAGCTGTTAGCGAAGTTACAGGCAATCAGAAAGATAAATTAGAAGGTCAAGCCAAGCAAGACGAAGCATCAGCAATTCACCTGAAAGAAGATCTCAAAGATAAAGCAAAAGAGATTGTAGACAAAGCTTAGTAACTGTATTCGCTACAAGTTTCCTGCCTACTAAATCCCGCAAACGATATGTTTGCGGGATTTTTTTTATAATGAGCCTAAATCATTTGTACTAATATCTTGGGACAGGTTTTACCAACCATAATTGCCCAAAACTAACCATCTCATAAACCCGCCTCCCCCCAGCCCAAAATTCAGAATTAATTGAATTTAATGGTTGGGCGACGATGCTTAATCGGGGTTATTTGTTGGGTGGAGGCGGGTTTATCAACATTATTGGTGCGTGGCAAAATTCATCGGCGAACCGCTCCTACAGATTCTAGTAATTCATAATGCAAAAGCATTAATTTTGTGGCGGGAATTGTTTCCATTCCATAAGTTGTGCCACCTTGAGGAGAAAATTCTACCTCACAAGCACTGCCATCAAATTCCACCATGACTGTTCCTACTTCTCCTTTAGATAATTTAATGATTTGTTTTGTTTCAAAATGGGTTGCTTCTAAATCTTCAGTTAAAGCAACAATATTAAGGTCTTTAATTGTTTTCATTGTTTTTACCTCACTTTTTGACGGGTAACAACGTGTTAATCTGGGGAAATTTTCACCTGCGCGGATAATTCAAGCTGCTAGAATAAGAGACTCATCTACTTCGGTTTTCAGCAAGAATTTCATCTGGTAATGTGTTCCGTATTCATTGTTTTTTTTAATAACAACATCTTCGTTGATAGCAGATTTTTTTTAAGCCTCTTTGAGCATTTCAGCATTTTTATGGTAATTCCTAACTTACTGGCAAACAAAACAGCTTTATTTTTTCCTTCGTGATGATTATGATTTAAAGAATATTATTCTATTTTATTGCCTAAATCTGTTAGATGACCATTGGACAGTTTCACTATTAATAACTGTTTTTGAATAACAAAATAGAATATTAGGCTACAATAATCGACTTTTACTCATATGTCAGTTATATCGTCCTTGAGTTGGGGGGCGGGTTTATCAAAATTATTGAGGGGTGGTAAAATTCATGGGTGAACGCGCCCCTACAGATTCTACTTTTTTGCCCAATCCCTCCGCTACGGAGGGCGAAGATGCTGTTTGGCGAAGATGCTTTTTGGCCAATGCCCTGTTTAGCCGATGGCCAATTCCCAATGCCAATAAAAAAGCCAGGGATGGATATCCCCAGCTCGAAACAAAGCACACTTTGTTTTGAGAGTTGGCGCGGGCGATGTTTCAGCATCGACCCGACCCACTTTTACCCAAATTAAATCAGGGTAATGTCAGCAGCCGTAATGCCAGGTCTGCCATTCAGAGTTGCCAGTGTAACGCCTTGGTCAGAACCACCAAAACCGTCAGAGTCAAATCCTAGTCGTCCAGTTGAATTTTCATAAAAGACGAACGGCTCTGTCGGGCCCGCCCCGGCTGGACCAAAACTGCTGTTGTAAGGCCCACTCTCAATCGCCAAGAACGCCTGCGAAGAAATTCGATTCGTATTTGGCACTACCCTCAAGTTGGGGAAGCCGTTGGAGCCATTGATTTGGAAGATAAACTTGTCTTGACCGATCGTAAAATCGCCGATTTGGTCTGTGTTAGTACCCACTGCGCCTTCGCCGAAGTTGTTGTAGTAGAAGCTGTCATTGCCACTGCCACCAATCAGCGTGTCAGCACCCGGTCCGCCTCCGAGAGAGTCGTTACCGTCGCCGCCGATCAAATAGTCGTTTCCAAAGCCGCCCAGCATGGTGTCGTTTCCGGCACCGGCATTTAAGGTATCGTCCCCGGCTCCTCCGAGGGAGTCGGTAGCATTGGATGAGTCGCCGAACAGGATGTCATCCCCGTTACCAGTAGTGACCACATCAGTGCCGTTGCCACCAATAATGAAGTTGCTGCCTAAGGTATCGCTAATCAAGTTTGGCGCTGTAAGACCGGTAAAGCTGATGCCGCTAGCGTAGGAGATGAAGTCGTTACCAGCAACGTTGCCAATCACGCGATCGCGCGCGCTGCCAAAGATGATGGTGTCACTTCCCTCGCCACCGTTCATGAGGTTGGTGACGGTGAAGGTGCCGCCAGTAGTAGGAGTGGTGTAGCCAATTAACAGATCGTTGCCCAGCGCGCCTTCGAGAGTAATCAAAGCAGTACCAGTACCAGCAAAAATGGCCTTGCTAGCATCGATAGTATCGTTGCCATCTCCACCTGCTGCGTTAGTAAAGGTACCACTCAGGCTGTCGTTGCCTTCACCGCCGATCATTGTATCCGTCACAAAAGCTGCAACGATCGTGTCATTGCCTACTCCGCCGTCGAGCAAGTTGCGACCCGCGAAGCCTCCAAATGAACTCTGGGCGCCTCCGCTCAAAGTTAGATTCGATACCCTGGATGACTGGATGAAGTCGTCGCCTGCACCTCCCAAAGCGCTATCCTGCGTGGCAAAAACCGTGATCGTGTCGTTGCCGTCGCCGCCGTCTAACAAGTTTCTGCCGGCTTCAAACTCGCCGATCGCTCCGGTGAGAGAATCGTTGCCGCCACCACCAATCAAGGTGGTTCTCTCAATGCCGATCGTAATGACGCTGCCCTGAGCAAACGGGCTGCTTTGCGTACTGTTGGTAATGAATAAGATGTCGTCGTCAAGATCGCCCGACAGGTAGCTGTTGCTGGCCACACCTCTTAGGGTGTCGTTGCCTCTACCGCCAAAGAGACTGTCTCTTACATTGATACCTACAACTAAGTCGTCGCCCAAATCACCGCGCAAGTAGTTGCTGCCTTCATTGCCAGCGAAGCCAATACCCAAACCACCGTCTAAAGAGAGGTTGTTGCCACCGCCTGCGATGAAGAAGCCGATCGCGTCATTGTCCTTACCGCCGTAGAGGGAGTCTGCTCTCTGCGCCCCTCCCAGCATCGTATCTTCGCCCTGATTACCAAACATCAGGTTAGCTTCGACAGTACCTTGGAGGATGTCTTCTCCCTGCCCGCCGGCCATGGTAGCGCGGGCTTCAGCGATTATGGTGTCCGAGCCTGCGTCGCCAAACAGCAAAGCCGGAGTCCGCTGGGATCTGATTGAATCTTCGTCGTCGCCGCCGTATATGGTATCGTTCGGGCCAACTGAAATCAGAGTATCGTTATCGCCTTGGCCAAATATTAAGCTGCCGCCCAGGGTGGAAGTTCTAATGAAATCCGCCCCCTCTCCGGCGAATACTGTATCCGGGCCTAGTCCCGGAAGGTTTAAATCTAGTTGATTAGGATTGTCATCTAACGTTGTCATAAAGCTTCACTCCTCTACTTGTTGGTCATCGCTGGTGCGACTACAGACACTGCCTAGAACACCGAATGTTTGGATTCCGCTGTAGTTTAACCTGTTTGCCAGCCGCAAGTCTAGCCTACTGGCGTTAACCCTGTCTAGACTTTCTCCCTCGCGGATTTTTTGCTTGTAAGCTTTTATTTTCAAAGTCTTCACCCTTTAATAATCCTGGTGCACTGTCTCAGGTGCTCACGCTCCATAAGACGCGGCTCATATTCTTAATGTTCCATTCTGGATTGGCGGTCGGGGATCGCCTCCGGAGGAGGAAATTAAAGATTAAAAAAGGCAGATCTGGGTGATCGGGAAGACAAGGGAAATTGGGAGATTTGTTACTTGGTACCAAGGCTTTGTGGCAATTTCCGGTTTTCCAGGCAGGGCCGTCATTTAATAATTCTGGCCCGGATTGAACTCCGTACCGCTCCGGGCTTTAAAAGTCTACGCCCCGCTTTAGTTCTACGCCCCGATCGCCGTAGTGTTTGTGACAGTATACCTCGGAGTGTACGCTTGCCAAGTCAAAGTAAGCGTGGGGTTTGTGGCAGCGCCCGGTGATAATAATTTCTGTATCCCGCGGCTTGCGTAGCAGGGCTTCGACGATCGGCTCTACCGACAGCAGTTCTAAGTCTACTGTGGGATTGAGTTCGTCGAGAATAATCGTTTTGTACCAGCCGCTGGCGATCGCACATTTGGCGATTTCCCAGCCGCGTTCTGCTTCTATGCAGTCTAGCTCTTGCTGTTGCCCCCGCCAAACTATAGCATCTCGACCGCACCGCTGGTGGTCTACTAGCTGTGGATAGCTTTGGCGCAAAGCTGCGATCGCCGCATCTTCTGTATAACCGCTGCCGCCTTTGAGCCACTGCACGATTAACACCCGGTGAGATTGGTCTTGACTGATACCCCTACCTATTGCCTGCAAAGCTTTGCCCAAAGCGCTTGTAGATTTGCCTTTGCCCGCTCCGGTGTATATTTCGATACCGGAAATATGATGCTCTGTCGCTGCGGGGTGATAGTGCGGCTTCATTTCGGAGTGTAAGTCGGCAATCTCCAGCAAAGCTTCGGGGGCGGCTCGGCCTGTGGCAATGACTTCTAAATATTCAGGTTTGTTTTTGAGGGTTTCGACTACTTCGTCAACTGGCAGCAAACCCAAGTCCAATACGGGGTTTAGTTCGTCTAGTACCACGACGGAATAGAGCTCGCTGGCGATCGCTCCTTTGGCGATATCCCAGCCTCGCTGAGCTTCGGCGCGATCGAAACGGGTGATTGCTTCGGCCCCAAAATATTCGGCTCTGCCGGTTCGCACTTGGTCGATCAAGTGGGGAAATGCCCGTTGCAAGGCTTCTATTGCCCCGTCTTCGTCGTAGGAGCGGCCGGGGCCTTTGAGAAAGCGCAACAACAAAACTCGCGTCGGCGAGTCAGAATTGATACCCAGCCCGATCGACCGCAACACTACTCCCAAAGCTGCCTGAGACTTGCCTTTACCAGCGCCGTCGTAGACGTGAATCTGACCCGCGGCGCGTTCCGATCGGGATGAGGCTGTCCGAATACCAATGCCATTCCTTACCATAATCAGCAGTTGTTTGAGTCTGTATCGGGGTGGGTATTCGATCGCGCGCCTTGAATGTTTAATTTTTCCATTCTGTTGGCGGATCTCCACAGATTATACGATAAGTTCTAACCCCCAATTTTTTAAGCAGGGATTTAACGCAATCAGGTGCTTAAACCTCCGGTTAAGATTATTCCGCTTGTGCTGTACAATTAAAATTTAACACGGACTGATATACCTAAAAGCTTATGATTGCGAGTGTTTTCCCATTTCGGACTGTTTTGGTGCAAATTTTAATTATGTTTTTGGCTATCGCGATCGAATCGTGGTTTTTGCAAAAACTACTTAAACTAGGCCCCAAAACTAGCATTGAATATACAGCCATCCTCAATCTATCTTGCACCTGTGTAGGCTGGTTAGTTTTCTTCGGCATTGAAAGCGTTCTTACCAAAGATTTGCGGGAACAGCTTATCGGTTATATTTTATTAGGACGAGGGGATAATGTTTACGCTCCAATAACTATGATAGCACTCTCAGTATTAGCAGTAACTTTTCTAGCTAAATGGCAGGGATTAGAATTCATAGAGAACATGGTTTCTGGCAATAAAAAAGCTTCCAAACCAGCGTTTTTAGGACCACCGACCCTCACCCGCCGTCCTCCCAAAAGAACTTTTCAAGTAACTACCCAGTTTGGGGGAATCTTAATCGCCCACACTGTTAGCAATGTCGTTATTTTAACCGTGTTGTTTTTGCAAAGCGTCTATTGAAATTTATGATGAAGCAATTTTTTGATGTCACTCAGCAACTCACTAAACTGACGAACAACCTTTGGGAAACCAATAAAAAAATCCAAAAGGCGATGATTCCGCCTAAAGTTGTTCACTGGAAGACTCCTTTACTGCTCAGCATCTTTTTAGCTTTGCTGACAGTGGCGGCAGTCACTGACTGGCGGACGAGAACTCTGCTTTTTGATATGAGCTGGTTATTTTTTACACTTTCAATGGGTTTGCTGACCAGCCAGCAACCTTTTGTGATTAAAGGAGTAAGTCTGAGTCCGTGGGTGACAAGCATTTTAATTGGCTTGTGGTTGCTGGTAAGATTGCCGTCGGATAGGAAGGAAATAGCGTGGATATCCGGCCCACTTATAGCAGTAGTAGTTCTGGCGACAATAGAGATTTGGAATAGCGAGTCAAAACGAGAAGGTATCAGGTCATTGGTGCGCCCTCAGTTTTTGATAATTACTCTAGTTCACCTGCTGTTTTCATGTTGGTTTGCTTTTCACTTTTTAATTCAAGGTTGGATACAACAATATCCGAGCATTTTATCTCAGGATTTGAGGCAAAGCGATTATGTAGTGACATTTCAACAGCCAACTATTAATCGCTCACGAGGAGTTGTTATCCTCAATGCAATGGAGGGATATTTGCGAAATGAAGCCCGCACAAAACCGTGGGCGCAAGTAGAGCAAATGTTAATAGATATTGACAACGAGCGATTTTTTCTGCGTAATCAAGCCTTAAAAACAACAGGAGTAGTCGCAGAAGATGCGAGGTGGGATGTCAAAACTTCGATCGTCCAAGGAGAGTCCCGCTATCAGTTAGAGATGCAGGCAACTTGGCTGGGATTGGTTTTTAGACCGGAAATATATTCGTTTACCAAATCTTGCGACGTGTTCGCCTTAGCCAATAGGGCGACTGTAACCTGCGGTGCCATCAAACGCTCTCAACCCGGACAGCGAAAAGATGGAACGGCGGGGGACAGTCAAGTTTGATTCTGTCTCTGTTAACTAATTGCGATCGGTATAGCGGGAGAGTGAGAGCGTCTGAGAGCCTGAGATGGAAAAAATCCTCTTTCTTCCCTCTTCTCTCTTCCTTCTTTTTACTCTGAGCGAAGCCAAAGATCCTTCTTCCTCCTTCCTTCTTCCTTACACTAAAGTATGGCGAAAGTTTTCAACAGGTTAATAACTAGATGAATTTGAGAAGAATTTTGACAGTCGCGACCAATGTATTTTGGGAAGTAATTCGCGATCGTATCTTTTACTTAATTATTATTTTTGCTCTGTTGATGGGCGCATCGGTACGGTTAATACCGGAATTGGCGGCGACAACCGAAAAGAAAATTATCTTAGATATCGGTTTGGCTGCTATGAGCCTCCTCGGTCTAATTGCCACAGTATTTGTGGCTACCGGACTGGTCAACAAAGAAATTGAAAAACGGACTGTTTATCTGTTAGTTGCTAAACCGATAAGTCGGGCGGAGTTAATTGTGGGCAAGCACTTAGGGCTGTCGGCGGTGCTGGCGGTGCTTGTAGCAGCAATGACTGTTATCTATCTGGCTATTCTGAGTTTGAGCCACATTCCTTTTCCTTTGGAAAGCATTTTAATCGCTTCGTTGTTTGTCTGGTTTGAGCTGTGTCTCATGGCAGGTGTCGGGATTTTATTTGGGGTTTTTAGCAGTTCGCTGCTGGCAACTTTACTGACATTTGGCGTTTATTTAATGGGACATTCGACGCGGGATTTAGTTGCTTTGGGCAAGTTAACTAAAAATCCTGGTCTTGAACAACTGATGATGGGACTATATCTGGTTTTGCCGGATTTAGCCAGATTCAATTTGAGAAACGATGCTGTTTACGGACAAATTCCTTACTTGGCAGGTTTGATTACAGATGCTGGCTACGGTTTGCTGTATGTGGTGCTGCTGTTGTCAATTGCGATTGCCATATTTTCCCGCCGGGAATTTTAAAACTTGCAGTCGGCACTTTCAGGGTAACTGTTTGTAGTGAGGATTTTCGTCATCACTACAAACAATTTTATTATCAAATTAGCGCGCTAAGATATAGAAAAGGTTATTGATAGCCAATCTCGACTAAAACTCAAA
>NZ_JAUBQR010000374.1:0-3177 GCF_036701385.1 Microcoleus sp. Pol12B4
TGGCAAAGTCATCTAGCAGTTTGGTGTCACCGAATTGCGCCTTGGTTGCTGGATTTTGTGTTGCGGATGGCGACTCCCGAACTTCGGGATAAATCGCGGGGCCGTAAATTGCGGGAGGCTTTGGCTAGCGGACGATAAACTTTTTTATGGGCGGGCTTTCCGGCCCACCCCACAAGAAAACTCATTCTTTGTGGAACGGGCATCTTGCCCGTTGCGGGCTCTTCGGCCCATTGGTGTCAACTTAAGCTGTCAGCCCGCCCACCCGGTAGTCCGCCAGGGGTTGAAACCCCTGTCTCATAGCGAAAGTCCTCTGAAAGAGGACTGAGAAGAAGAATTTTTGACGTTGCTGATTCACGGTAGGAATCAACTTTTCGCTTGATGTTACAAAACTCACCATACTTGTCTTATAGCAATTGGGAAATCTGAATTCCTACCTGTATTTAGCAACGCCCAGCAACGCCCAATTTTTAAACTCATTAGTCCTCTTCAGAGGACTTTAGCTATTAGACAGGGAATTCATTCCCTGTCGGACTGTCGGATTGTCGGACTGTCGGATTGTCGGATTGTCGGACTGTCGGATTGTCGGACTATCGGACTGTCGGACTACCAGTTTAACGTGTTTGTTGACACCAATGGGCATTGCCGTGTCCCTACAAGGGCTATGTACTTACTTACCAGCAAAAGTGCTGTACATCATTTCCACTCCCCTTGCAAAGTAAAAGCAGCCCAATAATAGGGAGACTTCCATTTTTCCTGCTGCATCATTTCCATCTGTGCCGCCCTCAAAGCTGCCGCTGGTGCTAACTTTTGTTGCACCATTTTCTGATAAAACTTTTGCATTAACACAGCAGTTCCTTCATCATCCACACTCCACAAACTCACCGCCACCCGCTGCGCCCCCGCATACATAAATCCCCTTGTTAATCCCACCATTCCTTCGCCTCTAACATTCTGTCCCATTCCCGATTGACAAGCACTTAAAACTACTAAATTTGCTGCTAGTTTCAAGTTGAAAATATCCGTGAGGCGCAAAAAACCATTGACAAGATTGCCCTTGTTATCTACGATAGACATCACAATTCCTGACAGTTCGGGATTTTTACTGTTGGCAAGGCCGTGGGTGGCGAAGTGAATGATTTGATAATTGACTAAATTTCCATCGGTAGCATTAGTGCGACTGGCATCAAAATCAAGTATTTGACGGGTAGAAGCTGAGGGGAATAAGCTGGATATTGTTTGGGCTTCTTGGCGGCTCAATAGTAGACGATCGGGTGGCCATTTTATCTCGGAAGCACGAAGCGAGCGATTTAAACCGAGGTTGTTTGCTTCTAATTTTTCGGTTGTTGCTGGGGAAAGTTGTCCTTTAACTCTTTTATCGTCTGGACTGAAAACAGGGTCTGCTAAAATTGCTAAACTTTGGTTTGGTGGTTTTCTATCTCCGTAATTTTGCCTGAGAATAGCGAGACTTGAGGCAGAAGGCAAGGTAATAATTTCATGTTCGGCAATTAAGGGAACATTGGTATTTGTTCCGGCGGTTTGGGGAAGAGTTAAAGCAGGAAAAGGGGTATAGTGCAGCACGCCGTCGGGAACAATTAATAAGCGTTTATTGCCTAATTGGGATGCGGCGGGCTGTAAAATTATTTGACCGAGATTTGCACTTACTTGGGCAACTTTTTGGGGAATATTTCTCTGGGTTGGGCTAGTGACAGCGGTGCGGAAAGCCACTGCTGCCGTTTCAATGTCAGCGCGTTTTGGTAATTCATAGCTAGTTAGTGCGGTTGATGTCACAACCCACAAATAACTGCGGTTTAGGCCGAGGGAATACTGCAATAAAATAGTGTTTTCATCGAGAATCTGTTTCTGAATTTCTGGCAGCGTTAAAGGTTGGGGTTGGGTGAGGGCAGCGTAGCGGGGGCTGGCGCTACGAATTTGGGTTTGAATTTGCTGATATTCTTGCAAAAGTGAGAGTCGCTGTTTGTCGATTTCATCGATTTTAGTGGCGTTGGGATTGGGGTGACTGAGGGCTTCGATGCTCTGCTTTTCAACGGCATCAAGTTGCTGTTGCAGGCTCTTTTCTTGTTGCAGTAAATCGGGGGAAATACCTTCACGAATGTTGGCGTTACTTTCTTGGAGAAGTTCTAGGAGGCTGCGAGCCCTCGAACGTTCGCTGGCTTCTAAGGCTTTTGTATCATAGCCGGATTTAGGATTAGTTTTGTGCAGTTGCATTAACAAATCGATGTAGAATTCGTAGTAGTTTTGTACTGTGGCAAAATATGAGGTGCGGAGTTCAGGACTGGCTATTTTAGTGCGGAGGTTTTCGATTATTTTGAGAGAAGATTCAATATTTTTGAGGGCTTCGGTAAGATTGCCGAGATCCCGTTTGACATAGGCAAGACCATAGAGGGTGGTAGCTTCCCCACGGCGATCGCCTGTTGCCCGACTCAGGGGAAGCGACTGGCTGTAATACTCTAGCGCTTTCTGTGTTTCTCCCAAATCTGAGTAGACTAAGCCGATGTTGTGGAGGGTGCCAGCTTCCCCACGGCGATCGCCTGTTGCCCGTCTCAGGGGAAGCGACTGGCTGTAATACTCTAGCGCTTTCTGTTGTTCTCCCAATTCTGAGTAGACATTGCCGATGTTGTTGAGGGTGAGAGCTTCCCCATCGCGATTGCCTGTTGCCTGACTCAGAGGAAGCGACTGGCTGTAATACTCTAGCGCTTTCTGTTGTTCTCCCAAATCTGAGTAGACACCGCCGATGTTGGTGAGGGTGTGAGCTCCCCCACGGCGATCGCCGGTTGCCCGAAAGAGGGGAAGCGACTGGCTGTAATATTCTAGAGCTTTCTGTTTTTCTCCCAAGTCTGAGTAGATTTTGGCAAGAGCAGTGAGGCTAAACGCTTGCTTTCCATTGTCGCCCACTTCTCGATACAGCTTTAAGGCTTCTTCCAACTTGACGATCGCACTTCTTTTTGCTTGGGCCGTTCCTTGCTGGTACAGTTGCAGTCCCTCTTTGAAAGCTTTTTCAGCAGCTTCGTTACTGTTAGTTTGTGCTGTTTGTACGACTTTACCAACGGGCACGGCTGCTGCAACTGGCTGACTTAGCTGAACCGAAAGTGCGATCGACATACCAGCCAAAAACCATTGAGTGCGATCGAACATAGCCACCCCTTTTGTATTTTTTTC
>NZ_JAUBQR010000375.1:0-3168 GCF_036701385.1 Microcoleus sp. Pol12B4
CTCAATTTTCTGCCTTTAGGGAGCCTGTGCCAATCACAGGCTCCCTTTTCTTTCCCTTGTTAGTCTAAACTCCAGTACGGAAAGCTCCTGCTCCTGTTTCAATGTCGGCGCGTTTTGGCAATTCATAGCTGGTTAGTCCTGTTGATGTCACAACCCACAAATAACTGCGGTCTTTGCCGATGGAATACTGCAATAAAATCGTATTTTCATCGAGAATCTGTTTCTGAATTTCTGGGAGTGTTAAAGGTTGGGGTTGGGTGAGGGCTGCGTAGCGGGGGCTAGCGGTACGAACCTGGGTTTGAATTTGCTGATATTGTTGCAAAAGTGCGAGGCGCTGTTTGTCGATTTCAGCGATTTTAGTTGGATTGGGGTTGGGGCTGCTGATTGCTTCGATGCGCTGCTTTTCAATGGCATCAAGTTGCTGTTGCAAGCTCTTTTCTTGTTGCAGTAAATCGGGAGAAATACCTTCGCGAATGTTGGCGTTACTTTCTTGGAGGAGTTCGAGGAAGCTGCGGGCCCTCGAACGTTCGCTGGCTTCTAAGGCTTTTGTATCGTAACCGGATTTAGGATTAGTTTTATGCAGTTGCATTAACAAATCGATGTAGAATTCGTAGTAGTTTTGTACGGTGGCAAAGTATGAGCTGCGGAGTTCGGAGCTGGCTATTTTGGTACGGAGGTTTTCGATGATTTTGAGAGAGGATTCAATGTCGTTGAGGGCTTCGGTAAGATTGTTTTGGTCGCGTTTGACATAAGCTATGTGGAAAAGGGTGACAGCTTCCCCGCTGCGATCGCCTGTTGCCCGACTCAGGGGAAGCGACTGGCTGTAATACTCTAGCGCTTTCTGTTTTTCTCCCAATTCTGAGTAGACACTGCCGATGTGGGTGAGGGTGACAGCTTCCCCACCGCGATCGCCGGTAGCCCGTCTCAGGGGAAGCGACTGGCTGTAATACTCTAGCGCTTTCTGTTTTTCTCCCAAATCTGAGTAGACACCGCCGATGTTATTGAGGATGGTAGCTTCCCCACCGCGATCGCGTGTTGCCCGACTCAGGGGAAGCGACTGGCTGTAATACTCTAACGCTTTCTGTTGTTCTCCCAAAGCTGAGTAGACTGTGCCGATGCTGCTGAGGGTGACAGCTTCCCCACGGCGATTACCTACTGCCCGACTCAGGGGAAGGGACTGGCTGTAATACTCTAGCGCTTTCTGTTTTTCTCCCAAATCTAAGTAGACACCACCGATATTGTTGAGGGTGGCAGCTTCCCCACCACGATTACCTACTGCCCGTCTCAGGGGAAGCGACTGGCTGTAATAATCTAGCGCTTTCTGTTTTTCTCCCAATTCTGAGTAGACTAAGCCGATGTTGTTGAGGGTGACAGCTTCCCCACCGCGATCGCCGGTTGCCCGTCTCAGGGGAAGCGACTGGCTGTAATACTCTAGCGCTTTCTGTTTTTCTCCCAAATCTGAGTAGACTAAGCCGATGCCATTGAGGGTGACAGCTTCCCCACGGCGATCGCCTAGTGCCCGTCTCAGGGGAAGGGACTGGCTGTAATACTCTAGCGCTTTCTGTTTTTCTCCCAATTGTGAGTAGACACCGCCGATGTTGTTGAGGGTGGCAGCTTCCCCACGGCGATCGCCTAGTGCCCGTCTCAGGGGAAGCGACTGGCTGTAATACTCTAGCGCTTTCTGTTTTTCTCCCCATTCGGAGTAGACACCGCCGAGCCAGGTGAGGGTGTTCGCTTCCCCAGAGCGATCGCCCACTGCTCGATACAGGGGAAGAGACTGGCTGTAATACTCTAGCGCTTTCTCTTTTTGTCCCAAATCTGAGTAGACTAAGCCGATCCAGGCGAGGGTGGCAGCTTCCCCGCTGCGATTTCCCACTTCTTGATACAGCTTTAATGCTTCTTCAAACTTGACGATCGCACTTCTTTTTGCTTCCGCCGTTCCTTGCTGGTAGAGTTGCCATCCTTCCGTGAATGCTTTTACAGCAGCTTCGCGACTGTTAATTTGTGCTGTTTGTACGGTGTTGCCAACGGGCACGGCTGCTGCCACTGGCTGACTTAACTGAAGCGAAAGTGCGATCGACATACCAGCTAAAATCAATTGAGTGCGATCGAACATAGCCACCCCTTTTGTATTTTTTTCAATTTTAGTCACTAGCCTGCTTAGTGTTAAGGCAGGAAGAAGTAAGGGCGATCGGCATTTTTGCTAGAGTGAACGAGTAGGTGCGATTCCCTACGGGATAGCTACGCTTCACGAACTTTTTCCCAGCATGAACAACATCCTAACTACCCCCGATCCCGTAACAACCCACTGGGATTGCCCCGAATGCGGCGGCACCGGTACCCTCAGCCCAGAAATTTGCCCTGTTTGTCTCGGAGCAAAATACATCGATCTCGCTACAATAACGAACTGGATGCTTGATTTTATGGAATCTCGCGGTTGCGATCGAGCTGAGATCGATCGATTGCGAACCGAAAACCCAGACCCCCTAACATTAACTTTTTGCCTCGAAGTTTGTATCGCCCTTAAATAAACAATTTACCAATTACCAATTACCAATTCCCTATTCCCTATATTCAGTGTCCCTTAACCGGATGTTGCCCGTAAAAAGGCAAAGCATCCGACCAATCAGGACGGCTTCCCATTTGCCACTCCAAATAAGCCAATTCCAACACACTAGAAACCGACCCTCCCAACTCGCTGCCAACTTCAATTAACTGATAAGAATTCCCCCAATTATCCAACTTTTCTTGCCAAGATTCAGGAGTCATCACCGTCTCAGGAAACAACTCAGTTAAACCAGAATCTTTGTTAACTGAATAAACCGCCCCAAACAATTGTCCCCGCTGTGCAGGCATTTGCAGCGCCATATCCTGAGTTGAGATAGATTTTTTACTGCTGCTGCAAGCGACAGCCGCCAAAGTTGAAATCGCAAAAACAGGAATATCCAACTGTTGAGCCAAAGTCCGCGCCGTCACCATACCCATCCGAGTTCCCGTGAAACCTCCGGGCCCCTTCGCCACAGCAATAAAAGCCAAATCCGCCCAAGTTTGCGGCTGAATAAACTCGACTAAATACTGATGCAAATGAGTTGCTAAATCGCGATCCAAATTCCAAGTTTGGCAGCGAGAATCCCCGGCAAAATTGCTGATGGCTAAACCGAGTTCGCG
>NZ_JAUBQR010000376.1:0-3143 GCF_036701385.1 Microcoleus sp. Pol12B4
TTGTCAAAAATTGTTTGAAACGCTTTTTGCATTTGCTGAGAATCTCCAACATCTGCGGCAATAGCCAGCCCGCAGCCTCCTTCATTGACCAACTGGCGGACGGTTTCTTGCCCCGTCTCCAAAATGTGATCGATAATAGCAACTTTTGCGCCTTCCTTGGCCATTAAAATTGCTGCTGCATGACCAATTCCCGACCCACCGCCGGTAATAACTGCAACTTTTTCTGAAAGTTTCATATTTTTTTAGATAAATATTTTTTTGGGGTGATCGCATAGAATAAAAATAATACTAGAGAGAGGACTTTAGTCCTCACTACTAAAAACTTTTCGTCATCAAAATCATGACAGTAAAAAGTAGTTTAATGTACTAATTATAGCGGTAAGGTGTGCAGTGCACACCCTACTTTAGGCTGAGGAGTACGTCAATTTTAACGCAGTTTTTACGGCTGTGGCACCCAGACCGAAACAGAACCGGCGTTACACCGAAAATCAGCCCAACCATCGTCATTAGTTGTGATTGGTTCTTTGATGTGTTCGGTGATGTCAATATAAGTTCGATTCGGTTGTCCGACTTCCATAAACTTGCTGCCATCGCCTCCGTTACTGAGTACCACAGCCATACCGCCAGGATGTTCTTCATCTCCGAGTCTCGTCCAGCCAATGGTATTGGCGTGGTCGAAGTAATCGTACTGATTGCCGTAGGAATAAGTTTGGCGCGCGAACAAGAATTTATCGAGAATAAACTGATGTTTGTCTAACCAAATCTCGTATTCGTTGCCATCGTTTGCTGTATCCTTATAGTTGGCGCCATAATAGTCCGGGTAAAAAATGCACGGATATCCTTCGCTTCGCAGCAAGATTAAAGCGTAGGCAAGAGGTTTAAACCAAGCCTCGACAACCGATTCTAGGGATTGTAATGGTTGAGAATCATGGTTGTCCACCAAGGTAACGGCGAGGGTTGGTTGCTGTTGGACGAGGGTGTTATCAAAAATTGTTCGCAAGTCGTAGCTATTGCCGGCTTTGCTAGCAGCGTGGAAGTTGTAATGGAGGGGTGCGTCAAATAAGGAGACTTTACCATCCGTTGCTTGGATGAAGTAGTGCAAAGCTTCCACTTCGTAAGACCAATATTCACCGACGGCAAATAGGTCGCGTTGGGCATAGTGGCGAACGTGTTCCAACCATTCTTGGAAAAATTCTGCTTTAACGTGTTTGACGGCATCGAAGCGAAAGCCGTCAACGTTTGTTGTATCCACATACCACTCACCCCAGTATTTTAACTCCCCGCTGACTTCTGGGTTGTCCATATCTAAATCGCAACCCATGAGGTAATCAAAATTACCTTTTTCTAAGTCTACTCCTCGATCGAATTCTTTGCCTTTTAGCAAGTAAACGGCATGGGTTTCTGTGTTGTAAACGTTGTAATCAATGGCGTCAAAATGCCACCAATGCCACTCCATACTAGAATATTTTTGGTCGCGTCCGGGGAAGGTAAAATGCGTCCAAGCTTTGATTTTTTGATATTCGCCTACGGTGTCATTCCGGTTGTCGGGATTGAAGGGTGTGGCTTCGGCTTCTTCTTCTGCATCGGCACCTAATTTGTGGTTGAAGACAACATCGGCATAAATCCGAATTCCTGCATCTTGGGCAGCTTTAATCGCGGCCAAATACTCATCTTTTGTGCCGTATTTCGTGCGTACAGACCCTTTTTGGTCGAACTCGCCTAAATCGAATAAGTCGTAGACGCCGTAACCCACATCCATACCGCCGCCAGTTCCTTTATAGGCGGGTGGCAACCAAAGGGATGTAACGCCTATTTTCGCTAAATCTTTTGCAGATTTCGCTAGCTGATTCCACAGGCTGCCGTCGTCGGGGCTGTACCAGTGGAAATACTGCATCATCACGCCATTGAGTTGAGACATATATTTAGTTTTTCCTGTTTTTTTAAATTGCGATTGACATTTATGTTCGTAGGTCGCTAGTTTACGTATGTCTGCAATCTATGGTTAATAAATATCATAAAAGATGGGGCTGCTAAAAAAAATCTATCTGTTGATGTATTGACAACAGAATGTAAATTTGATACTAATTTTAGGAAGAATAAAAAATATTAATTTGGTGGCGATTTTGCAGCAACTCGCTCAACTCTGGTGTTCCAAGTACCGTCGATCGCCAATTCAAGCAATCTAAATCCCGGCGGGATTTCGTCAAGTATAATCGGATGGCTTTTGGGTAAAAGTTGGATGCAGGTGCTGGGTGTCCCCAAGTAGGTAACTGAGCCCCTCTGTTGGTGGAATTCTTGGTGAATGTGGCCACAAAGAACGATTTTGATTTGAGGATATCGATCGACAATTGCCAAAAATTCATCGGCATTGTGCAGCATCATTCCATCCATTATTTCAGAGTCGATCGGCAAAGGATGATGGTGCAAGGCAATGATAACAGGTCGATCGCCCGTTTGTTGCAGTTGAGAGTCGAGCCAATGCAAGCTTTCTGGAGAAAGCCGCCCGCCGTCGCATCCCGCTTCCACACTCGAAAGCAATAGAAATTGCCAGTTTCCTAGCATCCATGATTTTTCTGGGGAAAGGGGCGGTTGATTTAAGATTTCTGCCATGACTGGGATGTTGTCGTGGTTCCCAGGTATCCAGTAGGCGGGAATTCCGAGGGGGGCGATGAGGGAGACGAGGCGCTGGTAGGATTCGGGTGTTTCGTCTTGGGACAAGTCGCCTGTGAGTAGGAGTAAGTCGGGCGGCGGCTGTATCTGTTGCAAGCGATCGAGAACTGCTTGGAGGGTGCGGGCTGTTGAGAGGCATTGCCATTCTCGATCGATCTCTGCAAACAAGTGAGTGTCGGTGATTTGGGCGACGAGTAAGGGAGAAACTGGTGTCATGGCTGGTGTTGCGGGCGATCGATGTAGTTCTAGAATAGCCTCGGATGGGTTTTGAGGGTGTGGAAAAAAAGGGCGATTCCCTATGGGATAGCTTCGCTTCACGAAATTTTTGACAAATATGTTGAAATAATCGAGATTTGGTGTACTATAAAAAAACGTCAAATTTCAGACGTGACGGCGGCATAGCCAAGTGGTAAGGCAGAGGTCTGCAAAACCTCCACCCCCAGTTCAAATCTGGGTGCCGCCTTTTTTAATTT
>NZ_JAUBQR010000052.1:0-28338 GCF_036701385.1 Microcoleus sp. Pol12B4
TGAAAGCGGATCAAAGCTGCCTGAGTTGGTCGATCGAACCAACCGTGAATCTGGCTCCTGTAATAACCCAATTCTTGCAGCCGCCGCTGCACAAATTCTACTTGTCGGCCTCTGTCGCCCAACTCCAGAAAATCTCCGCCATTAATCTGTTGGTCATCTTCCTCAGTCCATGAGGTAATTTCCGCTTGCCTCATCTGGGCATCGATAGCAGTCAAAGTAGCAGTGTCAGCGCAACCATCAGAAACCAGATTGTAATCTTGCTGAAAACGAGTCACAGCGTAGAGAGTGCGTTCCCGAAACTTGCCGTCAACGCCACCTTCAAAATAGCCCAAAGCCTTTAATTGCCGCTGGATCAAGTCTACCGTCGCCCCTCTGTCTCCGAACCGCAGCCCCTTGCAACCGCCATTTCCCGAAATATCCCCTGGAAGCGTAACGGGGCGGACTGGCCGGGTGGAACCAAACAGCAAAGCTAAAGTTTGCCTATCGGCAACTCCAGTCACCCGCAGCCGATTAATTCGCTGGAAGTATCTAACGGCCTTTTGAGTAACTTCGCGAAAACTCCCTGTAGGATGCGCGCTGAAGTAGCCTAGCTGGTGCAACCTGCGCTGGAGAGAAGAAACATCTGCACCAGCGTCTCCAAAACGCAGCTCCCTATAATTTGTATAGATAGTTTTAAAAGGTCGATCGTCATCCCCGGCCAAACTGTTGAGTGCTATCACAGTAGCTCGATCGGGCCTACCAGTCAGCGACAGTTGATAGTCTCGCTGAAAGTTAGTCAGAGCTTGTTGAGTAACCGGGCCGAGTTGACCTGTCGAAGATCTGGGAAAATAGCCGAGTTCCCGCAACCTGTCTTGAACAGAGCGCAAATTGGGATATCCCGGATCTATTTGAGCAAAAGCCGAACCGGCTGCACTCAAAACCGACAGCATCAAAGCCAGAGACAGCAAACGGACGTAAGTCTGACTCGATAGGTGTTGCCACTTGGGATCATCAAAAGTTTTAGACTCTGGGGGTGCTTCGCAAACAAGAGCAAGTTCGAGGTAAGCAAGAGATTCCATAATTTTTTAGTGTGAAATTGTGGGTGGGTTGTGTGAGCAAACTACCAAAAATGATTTTTGGCACGCTTGGCTTGGATTCTACCAACGCTAAGTTCTACTTGAAAAGCGCGAAGCACCCGTTTTTCTAAAAAAAATACCGTCAAAAATAATTACAGGTAATAACCAAGATAGCATCGCTGCTTCTAGAGACGCGAGACTCAGCAAAAAAGTTTGCAGGCAGAGTCTTAGCCTTTAAGACCAAATAGAGAATAAGTTCTCAGGTAGTGTTGGCTAATATTTTATCTGGCTGCCGCTGAAATTACCACAAGACTTGCGAGCAGGCTGTCATCACCTTAATTTATGGTCGGCTAAAGAGCCTGAAATTGCAGGTTTTTTGTTAACCAACGCGGCTTCTTCATGTGGCGAGTGCGTCTGGGGAAGTACCGCTGATTAACCAAAAAACTAGCCACTAAAAATCCCCACTTTTGCTAGTTGCAAATAGGACGGGGATTTTTTGATAAGTTGACTCTGTATTAAAAAATCGACGCTCGCTTAAATTAAGCCGAACCGATCGCAAATTACAGCTACTCCCGCTGCAAAAACAGTAATTGCGATGGCTAGCAGCGGGTTTTGCCCTCTGCTCACGGCAAAAGAGGTAACGACCCCAGCTCCCAAAGCTGCAGTAACAGCAACAGTCGCCAAATCTCGATCGGGACGTTTGTCGTACATATTTTTTATTGTTGGTAGCTGTTAAGCTGAAAACTTACATCTTGTAATCCAAGCTACCACTCTTGCCTGTTCGGCGGTGACAACAGCCTGCTTTTTGCAACTAACCTTAAAATTTTGCTAATTTTCTTAACATAGTCTCCTGAATCACATAAGTTAGGTTTATGTATTATTGAGTTTTTCTGTTGAGTTTTAGCTTTTAAAACCTTTTGTCTGCTGGGCTTTTATGTTAAGTGCAGGATTTTGCAGGGGCGATCGCACCTGCAGTGTCAACGCATTAAACTGCGATCGCAAATATCGTAAATAAATTTAACTTGACTTTTATTTATAAATATGTACCCCATATTTGGAGCCAGAGACAGGAAAAAACCCAGGGTTGGTAAACAACCTGCACACTACAATTGCTTCGCTGCCCTCACACTCAGAGGAGTATATTTTTTGTCTATTTTGTCTAATTCCTATTCGCCCTCAACTCTTTCAGTATTGCCACCTTTGACCCAACCTTCGCGATTGTCATCCTCAATCCTAATTCGCTGCCACTCTTTGTCGGGCGACTCTTCCAAAACTACGACTTTTTCCTTGTAACCAACACCGCCAATGCGGTTCGAGTCTCGGCTACCAGTATCCCGGAGAATTAAGCCGATCGGCTGAGTCACCAGAGCTCGGTAAGCTCCCGGTTCCAGGGGTTTCGGAGAGGGGACATCGCTAGATGTAGAAACAGGGCTAGCCTGGGCTGTTGACTTCGGCGCAGCGCCTACAACCTGAACTGCTGTTTTGTCGTTGGGAAAAACAGGTTTTTCGGGCACAGTAGTTAGCTTAGCGGCAAAGTAAAGTGCAGCAGCCACGCTAGCACCTGCCATCAGGACGATCGCGAGCAGAAAACCCACTAAAAATTTGAAAACGCTATATACACTGTTCATAAAACCGTAAATGAAGAAGGAAGAAGGAAGAAGGAAGAACGAAAAAGGAAAAGGGAAGAAGGAAGAACGAAAAGGGAAGAAGGTTGACTGTTGAGTGTTGACTGCTGAATGTTGAGTAAAATCTGGTAACTGCCAACTGACAATCAGGTTACTAACTACTGACTACTGACTTCTAAAGCTTACCCCTGAATCCGGCGGCTCAAACTGCCGTATCTAGAAGCAAGGCGAGCTTTTCCAGCAGCGGCCCAATCTTGGAGAAACTGGATTTGTTCTTGAGCCGTTCTGGCTAAGGGCACCATCTGACTAGCTGATTCTAAAATATCATCTGTCGTAAAGTCTCGATTTTGACTAAACCCAATGTGCATTGCTTCAATCAAAGTTTGCTCGATTTCGGCCCCTGAAAAATCGGGAGTTTCGTAAGCCAAGCGCTCTACATCGTAATTTTTGATGCTGTGCGATCGCAACCGCAACAAATGTACCTCAAAAATCGCCCGCCGTTCCTCCTGGCTGGGCAAACCCACAAAAAATATTTCGTCAAACCTGCCTTTTCTTAGCATTTCTGGCGGCAAAGACTGGATGTTGTTGGCTGTTGCTACCACAAACACCGGCGAAGTTTTTTCGGCCAACCAAGTAATAAAAGTCCCGAACACGCGGCTGGTTGTCCCAGAATCCCCTTTACCGTCTAATCCCGCAAAAGCTTTGTCAATCTCGTCAATCCACAGCACGCAGGGGGCCAAAGCTTCAGCTAGCTGAATCATTTGTCTGGTGCGGGATTCCGATTCTCCGACTAATCCGGCAAACAAGCGCCCGACATCCAACCGCAGCAAAGGCAAATGCCAGTGGTGGGCGATCGCCTTTGCTGTTAAGGATTTTCCGGTTCCTTGAATTCCGACTAACAACAAACCTCTGGGATGTGGCAAACCGTATTGGCGGGCTCGATCGGTAAAAGCACCGCCCCGCCGCAGCAGCCATTCTTTGAGATTGTCTAAGCCACCGATATCGGAAATATTTTCGCGGGCTGGGTAAAAATCCAGAATTTGAGTTTGGCGAATTGTTTGGCGCTTTTCTTCTAAAATGAGTTCCGCGTCGTCGGGATGGAGTTCGCCTCTGGTGGCGATCGCCTTTGCCAAAACTCTGCGGATTCGTTCGATCGACAACCCTTGACAGCAGCGCACCATTTCGTCCAGCAAACGCCCTTCAATGGCTTGTCCGGTAGCCCCTAGCAGCCTTTCCACCTCAATTTTGATTTCGGCCGCCGCAGGCAGGGGAAACTCCAAAACAGTCATCACTTCGCTGAGGTCTTCCGGGATCGAAATTATAGGAGATACGATGACAATATTTTTGGGTACGGATTTGAGGAGTCTCGCCAAATTCCGCAGCTTGCGGGAAATCGAGACATCTTCCAAAAACCGCTGAAAGTCCCGCAGTATAAAAATTGCCGGCGCGGAGGCGGGCAATTTTTCGAGAAATTCCAAGGCTTGCAGCGGGTTGCGCTTGCCAAAACCTGTATCGTTGGGATTGCCTTGGTAGCCATCAACAAAATCCCAGATGTAGACGGCGCGAGAACCTTGTTTTTTGGCACTTTGGGCGATCGCCGCTTCTACGCGCTCTTCTTCCCGTGTGGGAATGTAAATTAGGGGGTAGCGCGATCGCAGCAGTAGTTCAAACTCGTCGCTAAAAATAGTCATTAGTTATTAGTCAACTGACTAAGGCAATTGCCGTTTAAGTGCTTCCAGAGACGCCCAGCGACTGTCTGAGACTGTTTCTGAGCTTTCTGTATTTGCATCATCAGTTAAAGAAATTCCCGGACATTCAGTATCGCATATCTGTTTGTGCGGCAGTTCCAAACACATTTGCTCGTACACCCAATCGCCCGGAGAGAAATAGCCACCTGGGGACAAATTTTCCACCAAATCTTCTAAAGCAACTTCTATTTCTGCTGAACTTGAATCTGTTTGATTTGCTGTTTCTTCGAGCCAGATTAGTTCCGATGAGTTGAGTGCCAAACGATGATTGTATTGTTTCAAGCATCTGTGGCAGGTGAGAGTAACAATTGTTTGTGCTTTCGCCTTCACCTCAAGATAATTTCCTTGGTGAGTCACTTGCAGTCGTCCTCGCACTGGAGTAAGAGTTTCTAAATCTGGGATAAATTCTTCAAAATCAATGACCTCTTTTCGCTCACTTTTTGTGAGTAGATGAGGGATATAAATTGTCTCCATAATCTTTTGCCTTCCTACTTCTTGAATTCAAAGGTCAAAAGGAATAGTTAATTTTTAACTTCTTCCTTCTTCCTTCTTCCTTCTTCCTTCTTTAGCGTCAGCGCAGGCGAACTACCAAACGCCGATCGGGTTCTTGTCCTTGACTGTAAGTTTCTATATCCTCACATTCGCTTAAAAAGCTGTGGACTTGACGGCGTTCTGCCGAAGACAGCGATTTTATTTCAACTTCAACTCCCGTCGATCGGGCTTGATCTGCTGCGTACTCTGCCATCGAGCGCAATTCCTCTTGGCGGCGGATGCGATAGCCATTTAGTTCAACTGTATAAGGAATTGACTCCTCTACTTCCTGACCTATATTCTGAACCGTGTTACAGAGGTACTGAATGGCATCTATGACATTACCGTTTGGCCCGACTAAGATTGCAACTTGTTCTCGAGTCAGATTGCTTTCATCTATTGTCATCCAATAGCAATCTTCTCGTTGTTCGCATACCACTTTTGAAGGAATTGCGGACAGTTGTAGCAATTCTTCTAACCATGCCTGTCCGCGCTGCATTTGAGAGTCTTTCATTGTTGTTAAAATCAAGCCTTTTTCTTGGCACGCTTTGGCTCAAAGGGAAGGGCATCTAATCCCTGATCTTTTTTGGTTTTCGCCTCTGCTTCGTCTACTATTTTTTGCAGGTTTTCCGGCAGCGGTTCTCGCGACAAAATAAACGCTTGGACTGTCTGGAAAATGTTAGCAATCAGCATATACATCAACACGCCGGCGGGCAGCGGGAAGAACAAAAACATTCCTGAAAATATGACTGGCGTCAGTTTGTTAACTGTAGCCTGTTGGGGGTTATCGTTTGGTCCTTGTGCTTGTCCTGAAAGAGTTTGGTTGATGTACAAACTGATGCCGAAGCCCAGGATCATTACCAAAATATCCCAGTGGATTGTACCGTCTGAGTCGATCGCGCCAACGCGGCCTAGAGCTTCAATAAACAGGAATCCTTTGTTACTAGCCAATCCGGGGATTGTGCCTTGAACTGTGGCTTCACCGGGCGCTAAGGCCGTGATGTTGCCCTGTTCATCTACCTTGACCACTTCTTCGCCTTTGATGACTTTCCAGCCGGGTTCAAAGTCGATTTCGCTCTTATTTTCTGTCGCTAAAACTTTAAGAGGTTTGCCCTCTGGGGTTTGAAAATTAATCTTGGTTGTGTCGCCGACTGAGAGTTTGTCGCCGCCTGGAATTACGCCCACAACAGGAGCATGAAAAGTACCTGTGACGTAAATATTTTGTGGCGGTGTAGCAAAAGCTTGAGGTTGAACAGTTTCTATTTGTTCTTTCGGCAAAACTTGAACGTTGACGCTGTAATTTATGTCAGAAAACGGCGAACCCCGAAGCGTTGCAAACAGTGCAAACAGCACTGGCATTTGCAGCACTAATGGGAAACATCCTGCTAGAGGATTACCAAATTCTTTGTATACTTTGCTCATTTCCTCCTGCTGTTTGGCAGGATTTTCTTTATAGAGTTTTTGAATTTGATCTACTCGCTCTTTCATCAATGGCTGCGCTACTTTCATGCGCCGCATATTGCGAAGAGAGCCTGCATTGAGAGGATAAAGAGCAAAGCGAATCACAAGCGTCAGAGCTACGATCGCTAAACCGTAGCTTGGCACGATCCCGTAGAAAAAATCTAGGATCGGGAGCATGAGGTTGTTGGAGAGAAACGAGATACCGAAATCCATTCGCTTTGAGTTAATTTAGGTGCTCTATGTTTGCTGTTGAGAACTATTTTTACCCGCTGGAGGCGAGCCGCCTCAATTTTTAGGGTTTTGTCTCTATCTTAGGACATTGCCCGTCGATCGACCGCCCAGTCTGCGGGTTTGTTGTAATGAGTTTGCCAATACTCGCACTCACTTTACCCTGATTTGAGGGCGAAGCGGTTCGGTTATTTAGCTTGGGTCGCGTTTGCTTTTTGAGCTGCTGCGGGCAGTTTTTCGTTAATGTAGTCATACATTGCTCGAAATTTCGGCATAGCTCTGAGTTCCAAGCGGCTGCCATTTTTCATGGTGAGCACCATGTCTCCGTAAGTCCCGAAACCGCGAGGTACTGTGACGATTTTGACTATATCTGAGTAGATAACGTCTGTCTGATCGCCCCCCATCCAACCGCTGGTTACGGACACTCGGCGGCTCGTGATCCGATACCGCAGCCACAGAGCGCGGACAATTCCTCCTACTGCTAGGGGGATGCCGACGACTGTTAGCCCTAGGAGTAAATTGATGATCAAGTCTCCGGGCGCGGGGCCGCCTTCATAATATACTTCCTCTCGAATTCCCATCTAGTACCTCGGCTTCTACCAACAACTGCTCTAATTCTTGCAGAATTTCTGCATAATTGCACTCTTGTGCGATCGGACGCACGACAATTACTAAATCCCACCCGAATTTTAATCGGGGCAATAGCTGTCGCAAAGCTGCCCGAATCTGACGCTTAATCCGGTTGCGGACTACAGCGCGTTTACTGACTTTCAGGCTAATGGAAATGCCTGTGCGAGTGGGCTGCAAGGATTTTTCGGCTGTCTGTTTCGCAAATTCGGCGCTTTTTGGTTTACGCAGAGCTCTTAAGCTGAAATGGGCCGAGTTACGGCGCATTCCCTTGCGGTATACGGCGCTGAAGTCTTTTCGGTGCTTAAGTCGGTTTGTATCGGGCAACATGGCGTAGGGCGATCGTGGAGGCCTCTCAACCTTGATGCAGTGCTAGACTGCGAGGCGGTGGCGACCTTTGCTGCGGCGAGCTTTGATTACCAATCGACCGGTTGCGGTACGCATTCTGGCGCGAAAACCGGATGTTCTTTTTCTTTTGCGGCTGGTTCCGTGCAGGGTTTGCTGTGTCATTTTGATTTCTCCCGGCTTGTTACTTTACTTTTGATTAATATTCACAATCTTCTAGTTTACCATAGAGTTGTTTTCTTGGCAATAATATTTTTCACAGTTGAGATGTAATGAGAGTAAGAGTGAAGTTGCGGTATTCTTGTATTATATTAAGTATTATACCAAAACTGCCATACAATTATAAGTTAGACAGACAAAACCATCTTCTACTTAAAGTATTTCTATTCCTATTTGCTTTCGCCTGAGATAGCGGCTTAGTTAAGATTGTGAAAAAAGCTCCATTACCGTAATGACAAAGTTACCTAGACGTACAAACTCTCAGAGAATTGGTGGAAGTGCTGCTGACCTTCTTAATTCAGTTTTCACTAATTTTTGTAATGTTATTCCTATTCAACAAGATCGGGATATGGGGATTGATTTCATTTGTGAGCTTATGCAAGGAGAGTACCCAACTGGAAAGTTTTTTAACGTTCAATGCAAAGGTACAGAAGAGTCTGAATTCAAAGGCGATTCAATTCGAGTTCCTATTGCAGTAACGACTATTAATTATTGGTTAATCCAGCCCAATCCAACATTTTTAGTTGTAGTCGATCGTCAAAATTACAATTTCTATTGGTCTTTCCCAAAGGATTTTCTTAGCTCGCTTAATAAAAACTGGCAAGAACAACAAACGGTTACGATTCCAGTTCCTCTTCAAAATCGTTTTGAGCAAGATGTAGATGCACTGCCTGCTCAATTGGTATCAATAGTTAATATGCAAGCTTCAGCTACTCCTCGGCAGGGCGATTATCTTGGAACATTGACGCTGGAATTTGACAGGTCATCCTCGCCAGAGACAATGACTATCAAAGGATTAATGCATTACTACTTAGAAGGTAGTCGAATCGCTAATGCCAAGTGTGGATATGGAAGCCCTGGTTCTACAGTTACAGTCTATGCACAAACATTGGGTGGTGAAGGATATAGTAAGGAAGTTAAAGCTATAGCTTGGGGTGAGTTAAATCCAGGAGAAGCTATCCTACTGCAAATGCCATTTGAAAGAAATTATATTCTTAGTCATGAAACCTTTGAAAAAATATGTTATTTACTAAGCCTTGACTTTACTAATTGCGAGCTACACAAAAATCTCATGTCACGCGGAGGTTATCCTGGGGGAAGCATTTCAGTAATAGTAGAGGGAAGGCCTATTTCAGCAATAGCTTGGTATGAAATACCACCAGGTAAATTAAATCTTTTCAAGGTGGATGGGCAGTGGTATGCCATTAGCCTTGTGGCTAGTAAAACAGTTTCTACGGAAACAAAGGAAAGGAGGACTGGTAGTTATCTGCATCCAGATCCGAGAAGAGATATACTTTGGCACTATTTTGATTTGTCTGGGGGTAAATGCTCTTTACCCTTGAAGTTTCCAAACACGCTTTAAGTTTGACTAGCTGGTGAACGAGATTTCGGTTTCGTTTTCACTACCATATCCCTAACTTTCTAAGATGATATTGCAAGGGCGATCGCCCTTAACCTAAAAAAATCAAATCCCAGACTTTTCAAACTTCTCAAACTCCCTGAAGTCTGGGATTTTCTTTTCTATTCACAAAAAATCAAATCCCAGACTTCTAAATTCATCCGTGTATCCGTGTCAACATCCGTGTTATTCCCTTATTTCAGTTCAACATTTACCGTAGCAGACATCCCCGGTGCAATCCGCGATTCGTAGCCTTTAAGGCTTTCGGCATCAAACACAACTTTCACCGGAATCCGCTGCACAACTTTGGTGAAATTGCCCGTAGCATTATCGGGAGGCAATAAGGAAAATTGAGCGCCAGAAGCAGGGGAGAAACTATCGAGATGACCTTCAAATTTGCGACTACCAAAAGCATCTAATTTAATTTCTACTTTTTGGCCTGGTTTCATGTTTGCCAGTTGCGTTTCTTTGAAGTTAGCAATTACCCACAAATCGTTACTTACTATAGCCATTAACGGAGTTCCCGGCTGCACCCGCTGCCCGACTTCAACCGATTTGCGTCCGATTTGTCCGGCGGCCGGAGCAGTAATATTCGTGTAGGAAAGTTGCAGTTGAGCGTCTTTAACCGCAGCTTCCGATTGCCCGATCGCAGCTTTAGCAGCATCATACTGCGAGCGACTGACTTTAGTTTGCTCGCCCGTAGCTTGCGCCTGTTGCAATCCGCCCTTTGATGCAGCAAGTTTCGCTTCGGCGGTGCTGATACCTTCTTGCGCTAGGGCGACTTTAGCTTGAGCGCTGGCGACACCGACTTGGGCGCGCGCTACTTGGGATTGAGCTTGTTTTACCCCTTCTTGAGCTTGGGCTACTGCTGCTTGGGCTGCGGTTACGCCTTCTTTGGCTTGGGCTAACCGCGCTCTAGCTTGGGCAATTCCTTGTTGGGCTGCGGTGGTTTGGCCTTGAGCTACTTCGTAGGCGGCTCTGGCTGCGTCTAGCTGCTGGCGGGCGATCGCACCTTCAGACTGCAAGCTTTCGTACCGTTTATAATCAGCTTGCGTCTTGACGAGGTTGGCTTGCGCTTGTACTAGCTGAGCTTGCGCTGCGGCAATTCCGGCTTCGGCTTCCGTCACTTTGGCTTGGGCTTGAGGAATTCCGGCTTCGGCTTGGGCGACTTTGGCTTGCGCTGCGGGTACGCCGGCTTCGGCTTCAGCAACGGTGGCTTCTGCTGCGGGTACGCCTTGCTGGGCTTCTCTGAGTGCTGCTTGAGCGGTGGAAATCGCAGCATTTGCACCGCTGATATCTCCTTGGGCTTGGGCTGTTTTGCCTTGGCTGGTTTGAGAGGCTAGGGAAATATTTGCCTCGGCTGCTTCGGCTTGGCGGCGGGCGTTTTCTAAGGCTGCTTCGGCTTGTTGGACTTTAACTTGGTAGTCGCGGGGGTCGAGTTTGATCAGCAGTTGTCCGGGTTTTACTTGTTGGTTGTCTTGTACCAAGACTTCGCCGACAGTACCGTTGACGCGGCTGCTGATTTGGTGGATGTGTCCGGCAACTGTGGCGTTTTCGGTTTCTTGGTGGATGGAGGTGTATTGCCAGTAGCGGTAGCCGAAGCTGCCTGCTGCGATCGCCCCTAGGCCCAGCGCTGCTAATATCAACGCTTTCGGGGCTTTTTTCTTGGGTGTTGCAGGCGTCGGCAGGGGTGCTTGCAGTTCTGTTTCTGCGCCTGTTTTGACCTCGGCGGGGGCGTTGATTTCTGTCTCTGGGGCGGGGATTACTGGTAGGCTTTTAGCGATGCTGTCGTCGAGCGGCTTTTCTAATACGGCGACTGCTTTGCCGTTACCGTTGAATTCTGCTGGGTTGGTTTCGTTTGGGCGTTTCATCAATTTGACTCCTGATACTTTAGTAAGATGTCGTTTGTTTAGGGTACGTAGTTTTTATTTAGTAAGACGGCTTTTTTTAAGAGTGCGTAGTATTTTGCGGTTATTCGTAATGTAGTGGAGGTAGATGCTGCTGCACTTCACTCAAAAGATTGATTTGTTGGTTTAGGAAAGATTCAGGATCGCTTGATCGATCAGTTGGGAAAAGAGTTCTTGATCGGCCTCTGAAATTCCCTCGACAGCTCGATCTCTGATTTTAGCTACCAGCGGGGGCAATACCTCTTGCAGTTCCGTGCCGGAGTCTGTCAGCCAAATGCGCCATATACGGCGATCGCGCGTGTCTCTCTCGCGGCGGACTAGGCCTCTTTCTTCCATGCGATCGAGCACGCCTGTCAGCGTCCCGCCTACCTGTTGCAGTTTGTCGCCAATGCTGGAAGTCGGCAAACCGTCTTCTTGCCACAAGCAGCACAGTACCAGCCAGTGAAAAGGTGTCAATCCAAAGGGTTCAAGTACCTCTTGCAGCCTGCGACTGCCTAGCTGTGCCAGAAGTTTGAGACGGTAGCCCAGGCTGTGGGGGGCGAGAACGTCGTGCCACTGAGCTAGATGTGTGCGATCGACAGTGGATGTAGTAACCATCGGCTTATTACTTAGCGTTCGTACTATTAGTGTAAAAGGGTTTTTGGGAGATGTCAAGGGGGTGCAAGCAGGTTTTTTAGCGATCGACTGCTACGCTAAAACCGGGAATCCGCCCTCTGCCAGATATGTTAACAATTCTTATTGTTCTTAAACTATAAAGGGTAAATCTATTTCCCCATCATAATTTATGTTGCTTCCAGCCGACCAACGCACCAAGTTAGACGACACCGACGACAATTTGTTCTATTCTGCTCCCCGGTTTGTGACTCACGTAGACGATGGATTCATCCAGCAACTAACCAATTTATATCGGGAACGGCTGAAACCGAATACTCGGATTTTTGATATGATGAGCAGTTGGGTTTCTCACTTGCCCGACGAGATGCAATTTGCCCATGTTGAAGGGCACGGCATGAATGAAGAAGAGTTGGCAAAGAATCGCAGACTGAATCATTATTTCGTGCAGAATTTGAACGCAAATCCTAAACTGCCGCTGCCGGATGCAGAGTTTGACGCCGTTGTCAACTGTGTTTCGGTACAGTATTTGCAGCACCCGGATGCGATTTTTGCCGAGATTCACCGGATATTGAAGCCGGGTGGCGTAGCAATTATTAGCTTTTCCAACCGGATGTTTTATCAAAAGGCGATCGCGGCTTGGCGGGAAGGTTCGGAGGGCGATCGGGTAGAATTAGTCAAGAGTTACTTTGATTCTGTCAAAGGAGCGAATATACCCGGATTTAGCAAGCCGGAAGTAATAGTTCGCAAGCCTAACTTGCCGAGTTTTATGCAAATGCTGCGAATAGGAAGCGGCGATCCGTTTTATGCGGTAGTTGCTTACCGCCAAAGTTAAAATTTTTTAGTAGTAAGGAATTTAGATGGAGATTGAAAGCACTAAAGTCCTTACTACAAACCGATCGAAATCTCTGTTTTCTAGGTTAGGATATATTTAATATATTATCCTAAAATATAGAAAACCAACTTTTGCAGCGCATCACACTCGCTCCAAATATCTGTCACGTAAAACCTTGTATTCGCGGTCTCCGATCTCCAGTAAAGTTGATTTTTGAATTACTCAGTTCTGGTATGAATCCTAAATAAATTATAATAGATGACTATAAAAAATTATAACAGGAGGATATTCTAGCTGCTTTGCTATTTGCAGCGCGACGGACTCAAGTGAAAAGCATATACTCAGTATTGTAGTTCACCAGCAATCATAAAGTAGTGTAAAACCTTGATATGAAACCATACCAGCAAATAGCGATCGACGAATGCGGCGAACCTTTAGTCCCCATTCCACCAGAACATTTTGCTTTTGAAATCCCGCACCCTTATCAAAAGTTGGGGGCTCCTTATCACAACAGCAAAGCAGATTCGCCTTACTATTTGCGGCAAGGAGTTGTAGATAGTTTAATCGCCGCTCAAACCCAGTTACAACAAAATCATCCCAAGTGGAAAATTCTGATATTTGATGCTTATCGGCCGGTCGAAGTCCAGCAATTTATGGTGGATTATACTTTCAATCAAATTGCCCTAGCTCAAGGGTGTGAATTTCCTGTTTCGGAAGACAAACGTCAAGTGATTATAGAACACGTATATCAATTTTGGGCAGTACCGAGCCTCGATCGCGCGACGCCTCCCCCTCACAGTACAGGTGCTGCTTTAGATATAACTTTAGTCGGTGAAAATAACCTGCAAATTGATATGGGTTCTCCGATTGATGAAATATCAGAACGTTCTTATCCCGATTATTTTGCTAACAGCAATCACCCACAAGAAGAGCAATATCACCGTCACAGGCAAATCTTGAAAAATGCGATGATAGCTGCGGGTTTTCAGCAACATCCTAACGAATGGTGGCATTTTTCTCAGGGCGATCAGATGTGGGCTTGGTTGACAAATCAAAACAATAGTGGTAATCAATTTATCGCCCGATACGGCCCCTATTAAAACGGTACGCAATTAAATCTAGACTGGCGCACTCGCAACGTTGAGAAACCACGTTTATTGACAAATAACCTCAGCTTTTAGGTGCTTTATTCGGCAAGAAACCAAGTTTCTGACACTCTATGCGTCCAGGACTATAAAAGCTCGATCAGCATAAATCATTTGTATCATAAGACACGGCAACTATTGCCAGCGGGGTAGCGGTAGTTTAAAATCAACGAGAGCGAACAAGTGCAGGCAATATTTGCCAGCACCGCAAACCCTAAAGGATAACTCAGAGTTCACCAAATGAAAGCACTCATCCTCTCTGGCGGTAAAGGAACACGCTTGCGTCCCCTCACCTATACGGGTGCTAAGCAGTTGGTTCCTGTAGCAAATAAGCCGATACTGTGGTACGGAATTGAAGGAATTGTGGCGGCTGGGATTACGGATATTGGGATTATTATTAGTCCCGAAACCGGGGAAGAGGTGAAGACGAAAACAGGAGATGGAGCTCGCTTCGGTGCAAAAATTACTTATATTTTGCAAGCAGAGCCAGCGGGACTCGCTCATGCGGTGAAAGTTGCCAGACCATTTTTGGGCGATTCTCCGTTTATTATGTATTTAGGAGATAACTTAATTCAGAATCAGTTAGATCCGTTTTTAGAGATTTTTAACAAGCAAAAACTAGACGCTCTGATTTTGCTACGTCCAGTTCCCAATCCCTCTGCTTTCGGTGTTGCAAAAGTTGATGATAACGGGCGAGTTTTACAGTTAGTAGAAAAACCCAAAGTTCCGCCGTCAAATTTAGCACTGGTGGGAATTTATTTTTTTGCTCCTAGTATTCATGAGGCAATAGATCAAATTCAACCTTCGCCCCGGGGGGAACTCGAAATTACCGATGCCATTCAACAGCTCATCAATCAGGAAAAACACGTAGAAGCCTGCAATTTAGAAGGTTGGTGGCTGGATACGGGGAAAAAAGACGATTTGCTGAGTGCAAACCAAATCATTTTAGATAGCCGTATCATAGCTTCAACTGAATTAACAGTAGATGCGAAAAGTCAAATTATCGGGCGAGTGCAAATAGGAGAAGGAACGGAAATCATTAATTCTACAGTTCGCGGGCCAGTGGTAATTGGAGAAAATTGCCGCATTGAAAATTGCTTTATCGGGCCTTACAGCAGTATTGCCGATCGCGTGACGATGGTTGATGCTGATATCGAACACAGTGTAATATTGCAAGGGGCGAAAATAGTTGGCATTCACCAGCGAATTGTTGACAGCGTGATCGGGCAACGAGCTCAACTAACCAATGCGCCGGCTCGTCCAAAAGCTCTGCGGTTTATGATTGGTGATGACAGTCAAATTGAGTTGGCTTAATTTGAGATATTGCCAATATTCGGAAGCAATAATCCTGATGTAACAAGAGATGAATTTTCTTGTGGGGAGTAGGGGTTGGGCATCCTGCCCGCCCTGGAAAACGCATCTTGCCTGTTCCACAATGAATTACAATTATTTAAACAGCAAAGCTGCCCGTTCACAATTAGTTATAATGATTGAAACAGCAAAGATGCCTGTTCCATGATAAGTCATCTAAAGGAGAGGAAAGTTTGCAGTACGAAGAAATACCAACTCAACACATAATACATAAATTGCGACAAACTTTGGAACCCAGAATTGGTATTGCTGAGCCGCCCCTGTTGGGAACAGAAAATAGTGCGATCGCCCAAAATGAAGATGATGAAGACATCGCCCTTTTAAAGGCAGGTTTCGACATTTATAACATCCCCATTACCTCTTACCAAAGGCGACTTGGTTCCGCAGTCATCGCCGTTAGAAAAATAGTCAGAAAATTGCTCAGACCCGTACTAGAACGCCAAGTTATTTACAACTTCGCTAATACCCGCGTAGTTCAAACACTGAGCATTCAATTGCAAAAATTGCAAGCAAATCAGCAAACTCTAGAGAAAAAAATTCAATCCGACTTCAGCAGCGCATCTCCCGAAGTTACAGCACAGCTTGATACTCAACAAAGAGCGATCGCAACTTTTCAGTCTGAAATAGAGCAAATTAAAGCAGTGCAGCAGCAACATACTGCTATTTTAGAGAAGATTACCGCTGAATTGCTCGATCGACAACAATAAAGCATCAAAGATGACCACACTGCCCATATGCTCGTTAATTATAGTCAACTATAACGGTCTGCGCCACACGAAAGATTGCTTAAAATCTCTACAAAAACTTGCGTATCCAGAATCGCAACTCGACTTAATTGTAATTGATAATTTTTCTCAAGACGCTTCCGTTACTTCCCTGCGCGAACTATTTCCAAAAGTTCGGATTTTTGTCAACTCCGCCAACAACTTTGCTAAAGCCCTCAACCTTGGCATCAGCGAAGCAAAAGGGCAATATATCGGCTTTATAAATAACGATGCTACCCTTGACAGTTGCTGGTTAGAGATTCTTGTAAAACGGCTAGAAACTAATAAAGAAGTAGGTGCGACTAGCGGCAAATTGTTGTTTAAAGACGGGCGGATTAACAGCGCTGGCATTCAGCAATTACCTAATTTTTATTGGCGAGATATCGGTTTTGGCGAAAAAGATTCGGGACAGTACGATACAGAACAGGAAGTCGAAGGTCTTTGTTGGGCGGCGGTGCTTTTTCGCAGAGAATGTCTCGAAGATGTGGGGCCGATAGATGAAGATTTTGTCATGTATTTTGAGGATGTAGAGTTTGCAAAACGCTGCCACAAACGCGGTTGGAAAATGCTTTATACTCCCGCCGCCATCGCCCATCACGAATATAGGGGTTCGAGTAAAGGAAGCAAACTTACCGAGTATTTCTGCAACCGGAATCGGTTTTTGTATTTGGCAAAACATGAACCGTTGCAATTAGTCAAGGGAATTCATACTTCTGATTTTTTTACTAACAAGCAGTACGATTTGCTGTTTGAGAGTTTATTTGTAGCGATTAAAAAACTGCTGGATTATCAGAAACCAGAAATCATTGAAACTGTATTGCCACAGTTGTCGGAAAAGTTGGCGGTGATTTACAGTCGGATGAAGATCGATCGCATTTTGTCTCGCTTACAGGTGGTTCGGGGCGATCGCAAAATGTCGATCGCCATTTACGATCATGGGCTGCATTTTATTGGTGGCGGTCAAAAATACGTCGCTACCATCGCCTCGCTGCTACAAAATGAATTTGACATTACTTTTATCGCCAACAAACCCGTTGCTGTTTCCGACTTAGAATCCTGGTATGGACTCAACCTTTCAGGATGCAAAATTAAAATTCTTCCCTTGGCGTTTTACGATAAACGTGGAATGCAGTGCATCGATTCCAGCATCATCGTGGAAGATATGGAAAATCCCTTTGATGAAATTGCCAGAGAAAGCAAAAACTACGATATTTTCATCAACGCGAACCAACTGGAAAAAGTTAAGCCACTGTCGCCAATCTCAATATTTTTCTGCCACTTTCCTAATACCTTCCGCAACCGTCACTTTGCTGTCGATGACTACACTTTCATTATTGCCAACAGTCAATTTACTGTTAAGTGGTTGGAGAAACGCTGGAACCTACAGCCAACTTTTCTGCTTTATCCACCGATAGAAATGGCAACAGTTAAAGTCCAGAAAGAAAACATCATTTTGGCTGTGGGACAGTTTGAAGCTGGGGGAACAAAAAAGCAAATTGAATTAATTCAAGCTTTCCGCAGTTTGCTAGCAGATTATCCCGAAGCTTTTCAAGGATGGCGGCTAATTTTAGCCGGCAGCAGCATTCCTAAAAATCCTTATTTAAAGACGGTTCAGAATTTATTGAAGCAAGATTCAAGGGCGATCGAGCTAAAAGTCAATGCTGACTTCGATGAGGTAAAATCGCTTTATGCTACAGCTAGCATATTCTGGCACGGCTGCGGTTTGGGTGAGGTCAATCCTCAAAGATTTGAGCATTTCGGGATGGCGACTGTGGAAGCAATGCAAAATAGTTGTGCTCCGATTGTTTTCAACGGCGGCGGCCAACCGGAAATTGTCGAACACGGGCGATCGGGCTTTTTGTTCAATACCGTTGAGGAACTGTGCCAGCATTCACATCAACTAATTGTTAATCCCGATTTGCTAGCAGAAATTCAAGCTGGTGCACAGCAGCGTAGTCAGAACTTTAGACTTGCATGTTTCGATAAAAAAGTCAATAGTTTTTTTGATATTATTCACCAAGAGTATGCTACAATTCGGCTGCCAAATCCTGCCGATATAGCTCAAATGCTCGATCGAACTTAAAGGCTAATTAAATAGTCCACCAGGGCTTAAAGCCCCTAGCCAAAAGCTAAAGTCATCTTGCATAGGACTAATATCAAAGTCGATTTTATTACCGTTTTCTTCAGTCGGCGCAGGCGGACTCTGTATGTGTAGTCGCGACTTCCAGTCGCCGGAACTCTAAAATCATGTCTAATTCACTCTTAATCAATTTGTCCTTTTTAACACCCCAACCAACGGGAATCGGAACTTACGTCGCTAATCTTTTCCCGCAACTGCAACAGCTACAACCAACATTACTCGCTTCCCAGCAAATTGAGAATTATACTTGCTATCAAATCCCCGAAACTCTGACACCGGATCGCGGTCCGAAAGGACAAATTAACAGGCTACTGTGGACTCAGTTTGACTTACCTAAAATTTACAAAAAATTGCAGTCCAGCCTAATGTTTTCCCCACTTCCTGAAGCACCTTTGTATTCCGGCTGCCGCTACATCGTCACAGTTCACGATTTAATTCCTTTGCGATTTCCCCGACGGTTTTCTCGTTTAACAGCTTATTTCCGCTACTACATACCGCAGGTTTTGCGGCAAGCAGAACACATTATTTGCGATTCTCAAGCAACGGCGGCAGATGTTGCTAACTTTTTTCAAATTCCGCCTAAAAAGATGACCGCAATTCCCCTAGCTTGCGATAATATTAATTTTAGATATCTCGACTTGCCAGCCAAAAATTATTTTCTTTATACCGGCAGACACGATCCTTACAAAAACTTAGAAAGATTAATTGCTGCATTTGCGAGTTTGCCCGATCGCGCAAATTACGAATTGTGGCTAGCAGGGCCTCCCAATGCCTACACGCCACAGTTAACAGCACAAGTTGAAGAATTAGGTTTACAATCTTTGGTAAAATTTCTCGGTTACGTTCCTTATTCTCAATTGCCCGTACTGATGAATCAGGCGATCGCCCTAGTTTTCCCTACACTTTGGGAAGGATTCGGCTTACCAATTTTAGAAGCAATGGCTTGCGGCACACCCGTCATCACATCGAACCTGTCATCTATGCCAGAAGTAGCCGGAGATGCCGCATTATTAGTCAACCCTTACAGCGTCGGAGAAATAGCCGAAGCCATGCAAACACTAGCCACAGATTCAAAAGTGCGATCGAACTTAAAAACTGCTAGTTTAGCCAGATCATCTCAATTTAGCTGGCACAAAACCGGAAAAGCAACCGCCAACATCTTACAACAATATCTTTAAATCTCCCCTCTCTTCCTTTCTCCTCTCTGCGTCCTCTGCGCCCTCTGCGGTAAAAAAAAAATCCACCCAAAAACCGCAATCTACATATTATCCTATGCCCAATCCCCAATCTAACTTACTAATTAACCTTTCTTTCCTAATTTCCAAACCAACTGGCTTAGCGATCTACGCCAAAAACCTATTTCCCCATCTAAAATCCCTCAATCCAACATTACTAACAGCCGAAATTTTTCCCAATAGTAACTGCTACAAAATTCCCGCAAATCTAACACCAGAACAAGGACTCAAAGGACATATCAACCGATTGCTGTGGACACAAACTCAACTTCCCAAAATTTACAAGCAGCTAAAATCTAACCTGTTATTTTCCCCAATTCCCGAAGCTCCTTTATTTGCACGTTGCCGCTATATAATTACAGTACACGACTTAATAGCGCTGCGGTTTCCCCGCCGCTTCGAACCTCTGACACCTTATCACCGCTACTACATTCCCCAAGTGCTGCGACAGGCTGAACACGTCATTTGCGACTCTGAATCAACTGCCAAAGATATCGCTAATTTTTGTAACATTCCTACTAATTTAATTACGCCAATTTTTCCCGGATACGATAACAGTTTTTTCCGTTTTTTAGACTTGCCAACCAGCAATTATTTTCTTTATATCGGTCGCCACAATCCCTATAAAAACGTGCAGCGAGTTGTAGCAGCATTTGCTGCTTTGCCTGATAATTCCGAATACGAATTGTGGATAGCAGGTTCGGAAGACAAACGCTATACGCCGCTGCTGAAAGCGCAGGTTCAAGAATTGGGATTGGTCGATCGAGTAAAATTCCTAGATTACCTCCCCGCAGCAGACTTGCCCAAAGTCATCAACCAAGCGATCGCCCTGGTTTTCCCCAGTCTTTGGGAAGGATTCGGACTCCCCGTGCTCGAAGCAATGGCCTGCGGCACTCCTGTCATCACTTCTAACCTGTCTTCAATGCCAGAGGTGGCTAATGGTGCAGCATTATTAGTAAACCCCTACAGCGTCGAGGAAATTGCCTCTGCTATGCACCAGTTTGCAGTCGATGCCAAAGTTCGATCGCACTTCCGGGAACTCGGCTTAGCCAGAGCAAAACTATTTAGCTGGGAAAAAACTGGCCTGGAAACTGCTGCTATTCTCGATCGATATCTTTAACGAAGGAAGTTCGGTAACGGATGTCGAGAAGAAGCAAGAGGGAAGTTCGGCAACGGATTCGGTAACGGATGTCGAGAATAAGGAAGAGGGAAAAAGGAAGAGGGATGAAGTCAGTAGGCCGATTTAATAACCAATCCCCCATGCCCCATGCCCCATGCCCAATTCCCAATTCCCCCTCCCCCTGACAGCCTGAGTGAGGGGCTGTAGCCCCTTTTACTTATTGATACCCAACTGATCGCCGCGCTTGTACTGCTGATAAGCAGCAAAAAACAGCCCCGACAGAGTAACAAAGATTAGACCCAGAACAATACCTGAAAGCAGCGGTTCTACCATGAGATCTCCTTAACGTTAAGATTTAACAACCTATTTTTAATATTACCAGCACTTACACAGATGAATTTTCCAAAAAACGCCCTTCCGGGAGTATTAGATCTTGCTCTCCCCGCTGCGAACGATTAAGCTATGTTATGAGAAATAAATTTTCTTGTAGATACTATTTTTAATTGAACTCCTTTGAATAACCAACTTGCCAGGAATGAAATTAAAAACCCGATCGAGCGACTAGCCATATTTGGGGTAGCGGTGTTGCTGGCCATCATCTTGGCAACGATCGCAATTCGTCAGTTTCAAGTCGCCGACCCTTACGTCAAAAGCGTACTATCCCTCACGGGCAACCCGTTTCAGGGTTCTGCCATCTTTCAAATGAACTGTGCGGGTTGTCACATATCCGTTTCAGACAGTCAAGTCGGGCCCAACTTGCACGGAGTGTCCGAGCGCAAATCCGAATTCGATCTGATCCGGCAAGTCACCAGCGGGCAAACCCCACCAATGCCGCAGTTTCAGCCGAGTCCGCAAGAAATGGCCGACTTGCTGAAATATCTCGAACAAATTTGACCAAAGAAGGGGAACGGAATTCGTTCCCCTTCTTTGGCAAAGCCTCGAAAGCCATGCTTAGAGGCTCAGCTTCCCCGTAGTGCATCTCGGCAGCAGGGGTATTTCATTCTCAGGAAAACCAGCCTTTTGACTCTTGTCGTGGCAAGAATGCCGACCAGACCCATCCATCATTTGTTAGGCGTTTTCTGGATAGGGGTCGCCACGGGGGCAGCCCCTACAAGAGAATGAAACAGCCCTGCTCTCTGCTGGGACGACAGGCAAGTGTAGGATCTGTTGCAACTGCCGAGTTTTATCTGCAGACTAAACCAGCAAGCTAAAACTCTGAGCCGATAACTGGGTCGGCTGTACGCCCGTCACTATAGCCAAAATCTGGTCGCTATTGGCAAGCCCGATCGCCGTCGAGCCATTAGTTTCGGTCAATGATAGTTGACTGAAGTCCAAGCCTCCCACCAACTTGAGCGAATCAACTCCTGCGGTGAAGTTGATAATGGTGTCAATTCCTCCGGCCGCTGACAAGACAAAGCCATTGCTGCCACTGCCGCCGACGAGGGTATCGCTGCCAATGCCGCCAAAGAGCAAGTTATCGCCGGTGTCACCAAAAAGCAAATCATCGCCGCTGCCGCCAATTAAGGTATTGTTACCCTCGCCACCGCAGAGAGTGTCATTGCCTTGATCGCCAAATAGCACATCGTCGCCAGCGCCTCCCAAAATTACGTCCTCGGCTTTGCCCCCGTACAATAAGTCATTGCCTTCGTCGCCAGAAATAGAGTCATTGCCACGATTGCCATAAATCGTATCGTTACCGCGATCGCCAAAAATCAGGTCAAACCCTTTGCCACCGAAGAGAGTATCGCTATCGATGCCTCCGTAGAGAGTATCGTTGGCCGTATTGCCATTAATGTAGTCACCGCCCCCTCGGCCAAAGATCAAATCGTTGCCGCCCAATCCGAAGATAGAGTCACTGTCGGCACTACCCACGATCGTATCGTCGCCGTTAGGGCCATTGATCACATTACCCGCTGAAGAAGTGCCGGGCTCATTGGGAGTAGCAATTCTGGGGAAGTTCTCAGGGCAAACCAAATCTGTCGGTACAGGTGCAGGCGTCGGTGCAGGTGTCGGTGTCGGCGTCGGTACAGGTGCAGGTGTCGGCGTCGTTACAGGTGCAGGTGTCGGCGTCGTTACAGGTGCAGGTGTCGGCGTCGGTGCAGGTTCAGGTGTCGGCGCCGGTGCAGGAGTCGGCGTCGGTACAGGTGGCAGTGGCGGCGGAGTAGGAGTCGGCGTCGGCGGAGTCGGCGTCGGCGCTGGGAAGTTCCCGAAGTTGATGCCAGTGACAATAGCGCCCGAAGTTAGCGTGATGTCGGCGGGTTCGGGTGTGCTTTGGGTAAACCCAGTTTGGTTGACTTCCCGGACACGGTAGGTTCCCGGCGTTAGGTTCGCGAACAGGTAGTTGCCACTGTTGTCTGTGGTAGTAGTAACAGGAGCAGGAGCAGTTCCAGCTACGACATTGGTTAACTGAATTTGGAAGTTGGGTAAACCCGGTTCTCCAGCATCCTGAGTGCGATTGTTGTTGGTGTCTTGGAACTTCAGACCTTGGATCGCCCCGGGTTGGGGCAGGAAGTTGCCGAAGTCAATGCCCGTGATGTTATCGGAGGGATTAACCGTAACGGGGGCGGGGTTAGGGGTCGTCTGCGTCCAGCCGTTTTGCTGGACTTCCCTTACCTGGTAAGTACCTGCGGGTATATCTCGGAGAGTGTAGTTGCCCGCTGCATCAGTGATGGTAGTCGGTTCGCCCTGCTGAAAGATGCCATCGGGATTGATACTGTCAAGGAATATTTGCCAGTTACCTAGCCCCAATTCTCCGGCATCCTTAACGCTGTTGTTGTTGAGGTCATTGAATTTTTGACCGCTGATTGTGCTCGACTGGAAGTTGCCGAAGTTGATATTAGCGATGTCTTGACCGCTGGTGACAGTGATGTCATCCGGGTCGGGGGTAGTTTGCGTCCAAGTAGGCTGCAAGACTTCCCGCACCTTGTAGGTTCCTGCTGACAAATCGAGAAATTTGTAGTTGCCTGTGGCATCGGTGAGGGTGTTCGGTTCCCCGGTGTCGAGAGTGCCGCTATCGTTGGTATCGAGGAAGAATTGCCAATTGGCAAGCCCTAGTTCCCCGGTATCTTGTACCCGGTTGTTGTTGAGGTCATTGAACTTCAGACCACTAATCGAGTTGGGCTTGAAGTTGCCGAAATTGTTGTTTTGGGAGTCTGTGCCGCTGGTGACGGCGATCGTAAACGCACCGGGAAGAGTAGGCGTAGCTGCATTGACAGGGGGTACAGTTTGCGTCCAGCCTGTTTGTGGCACTTCCCGCACTGTATAAGTGCCGGCGGGCAAGTTGGTGAACTGGTACTTACCGGCGACATCGGTGACGGCGGCGTTAGTGCCTGTTTCGGCGGCTACTGCGTCTTGGACGCCGTTGTTGTTGGCATCTAGGTAGATTGTCCAGCCTCCTAGGGGTTGTTCTGCTGGCGCATCTTGGATGCCATTTTTGTTGAGATCGTTAAATTTAATCCCGCTGATTTTGCCCAACTGAAAGTTGCCGAAGTCTTGAGCCGTAATGTTTGTGCCGCTGACCGGGTTAATTGGATAAAAAGTCGGGCCGGCGGTTTGTGAGAAACCAGTCGGCACATCTTCTCTCACAAAGTGCCTACCGCTGCCAACGTTAGGAAAGCTATACGCTCCTGGGGCCGCTGGCGCTGTCCCAGTAACTTGCGATGCGATTTCCGTGTCACCGGTATCTAAAGTGCTGTTATCGTTAGTATCTTTGAACAAGCGAACGGTAGTGCCGTTGAGAGGGGTGTCGTCAGCAGAGAAGCCGTTGCCTGTGAGGTCGGTGAATTTGGTGCCGCTGACGGTGATGTTTTGGAAAACGCCGAAGTTTTGACCGGTGACGGGAGTACCGCTTTGGGCACTAACGAGAATTGCGGCAGCGGGGAAAGAGATGCTGAAGTTGGCTGGGGCAGTGGCTTGTATCAGGTAATTCCCGGGGCCGATATCCGCGAATGTGTAATCTCCGGCTCCCGCAGTGGTTTGTGCAGTGCCGACAACAGTATCTGTGCCGACTTCTAGCGTGTTGTTGTTGTTGGTGTCTTTGTATAAGTTAACGGTGATGCCGTTTAATACGGTGTCATCGGGCGTGAAGCCGTTGCCCGCGAGATCGGTGTAGGTCTTGCCTGCGATCGATGTCCGTTGGAAGTTGCCGAAGTTGGCACCGGTGACATTAACAATACCCGTATTTGCCGGAGTCGGGCCGAGGGTCTGCACCCAAGCATTCTCAGGCGTTCCAGCGGGCGCGGCTTCTGTAATCGGAGTATCTGTTTTTACGTCGCGGAGGATGTAAGTGCCGTCGGCTGCGGTAGTAGCGCTCTTCGTGCCTACAGAAATCACCCAGCCGGGAAGACCTGGTTCAGTCGCCGCGGCACCTTGCAGGCTATCCCCGTTAAAGTCGTTGAATTTAACCCCTGTGACGATCGGGCCGTACTCGTAGGCGCCGATATCAACAGCAGTGCCGATCGTCCGAGGAAAGCCAGCACCCCGCTGGTCAGTCGCGCCAGCAGCAGCCGCAGCCGTGGCATCCCCAGTATCGATCGCCGGATTAGGAGTCCCAGTGCTGTCAGCCAAAGCATAAGTCACGGGAACGCCTGTAGCCTGGTTCAATCCTGGGGTAGGGGCGATGACATTTGCTAGAGGAACGGTCAGTTGCTGGGCGACAGGTAAATTGCTGCCAGCAACAGTCCCGATCAAATTGTTGATACTGGTGACCGCGAATGTCCCAAACACGTCAGGACTTGCGCCGCCGACATTACCTGCGACGATCGAATTTAGGACATTCACAGTACCGCCATTCGTCGCAATCCCCCCGCCGTTGGCAACAACAGGATCAGTACCAGCACTATTGCTAGTAATGGTGTTGTTAGTCAAAGTTGCTGTAGCGCCGCTGTTGACAAAAATCGCGGCCCCCGCGCCCTGGCCCGGTGTCGCCCCCGCACCGCCAGCCGCGCCTCCGGTTGCTGTGTTGTTGAACAAAGTGCTGTTGTTCAGGGTCAAACTGCCAGCATTAACAAAAATTGCGCCTCCCAAACCAGCACCGCCGCCACCACCGGCGGCGCTGCCTACGCCGCCCGGGGCGAAAGTTCCGACGGCCGTGCTGAGTCCGCCTACTGTACCGCTGCCGCCACCTCCTCCGAAACCGCCAGCGCCGCCGTTGCCGATCGCACCGACCGCAGCAGGGGCAGTAGCCGTACCACCAAAACCGCCAGCGCCGCCACCGCCACCAAAGTTACCAGCACCGCCTGCCCCCCCAGGCCCGCCAGCGCCGTTGCCAACAACTCCAGTACCCCCAGCACCACCATCACCGCCAGCACCGCCCCCACCGCCGAGGACGCCTACCGCACCGCTACCGCCTGCGCCGCCTGCGCCGCCAGTACCGCCTGCGAAGGTAGTGCTGCCACCGGGACCGCCCGGACCGCCTTGGCCGCCGGGAACGCCCGCTCCAAAAGTATTGTTAACGCCAGCGCCACCACTACCAGCGTTGGGTGCAGTAGCAGTACCAGCAGCACCAGGACCGCCCGCAGTTGTGAAGTTGAAGCCAGCAGTGCCACCGAAGAGGGTGCCGAAATCAGCGCTGCCACCAGCACCCGCTGGGGCAGCAGCGGTAGCCCCAGCGCCTCCTGTCGCGGTGTTGGCAGTAAAGGTCACGCTGTTAACTGTGACAGCTCCGTTGTTGATAAATAGTGCGCCTCCCATGCCGGCCCCACCGCCACCGCCGGCTGTACCGGCACCACCCACAGCGCTACCGTTGGCAATTGTCAGGTTAGAAATGCTGACAGCAGCACCGCTGTCTACAGAGAAGCCCCGGTTAGTGTTGAGATTTAGGGTGAAACCGCCACCGGTCAACGTGATGGGGTTAGTAATTCTGGGCAGAACTTCTCCGGGGGCGAAGGTGATGTCGCCAGTGATGGCAATCGTGTCGGTGTCGGTCAAAACATTTGCCACCAGAATCTTATCGCGCAGTTCCCCAAATGTGGCGACTAAAACTGCACTATAAGCTTCTCTCGCCTCTGCAGAAAATGCCAAAGGTGTTTTAATGTTTCCCGTAGTTACTTCGAGTTCCCAGTCTCCACCCAACGCAGCATTCCCAGTCAAGTTATCGGAAGCGGCAATATTTGCTCCCGTGAGCTGGCTCAGCCTTTCCACGAAAGCCACACCTGCTTCTGTGGCGGCGACGTTGCAACCGTAAAGCAGAATTTCGGGTTTAGCTGTAGTAATTGGAGAGTGAGAGTTTGCCTTGGCTGCTGGCAAAGCAAACCATGTTTCTAAATAATTGCGGTAGGTTTGAATGTTGCTGAGATTTAGTTCTGTTGCTCCCAGTTGCAAGCTGGCTGCTGCGCCGTGAGACAAAATGTGGACGGCTGCAATGTTTTGCCGCTGTTTAAGTGTTTCGGCGATTTGCTCGATGCCGTCGCGATCGGCTTTCAGAATAACAATTTCTGTATCGGGGTTGACCGTTTCTGTTAAACTTTCGCAATCTTTAACTTGTGAATCTGCAAAAACTATCTGGTGTTTCGGTTCTTTATAAAGTTCCACGTTCAAATCCTCCTGGTACACGCACACATCAAATTCATATCACAAACCAACCGCAACAGCGATCGAGCTTTTTCCGGTGAGTGCGGATGAGAGCCGATCGCCCCTAACTTTCACCTAAATTGAATATTGACAAAAACGTTTTTTTATGCTTCCATGCCCTAACTGAGTTAGTTTGATGGTTGAGAAGTGTTAGAGGGGAATATTGTTCCGGCTGTTTCCAAAAATGTTGGGCGAAACTTGTGCGCTGTTTTATGCTCTACCCGAGATGGATAAAATACCAGATTTTATAAAAATTGTCAATCAAATAATTAACCGACGGCGATCGATATTTGTGAGTCAAGAGTTATCAATCACGGTTATTAGCTGTAAGCTGATATTATTTGGTATTGGTTGGCTGCTGAATGATAGGTATGTGCGATCTAACAACCGCAATCAAATTGCTTGGTAGTAAGGAATACAAGTCGTCTGAGTTTTATGAGGACTTGCATTCCTCACTAGAAGCGTGATAACGGTAATTTTACAGGAATAGATATGCTGACTCATGACTAACATTCCTGGAGGCTATTAGACTCAATAAACAGGTTAGAATAAATAAAATTCTGCCTGTCAGTCCAGAATATTAACTCTTCCAATTGGGTGCGTGCAAGACTCACTAATTACCAAGTTTCTTCATCGGGATTATTGGAATTGCTCCAGATTTCCACATCTAAATCATTGAGATAAAGCAGAGCACTTTCAATCTGTTTACTTGTACCGTTAAGTTCCAAATCAAACCAGCCATCATCTAAAGTTTTGACACCTAACAAAGCTGCATTGAAATTCACCGTCAAACCGTATTCAGAAATCAAGTTAGAGATAACAGGTTCCTGATGGTACTCTTTAGGAACACGAATGCGAATGCGGGTTTGAGTTGGTCTGCTGTCACCACTATCAGACTTGGGAATATCTGATTCTTGGGTTCTGTGAAAATTGCCGATCGCCTCAAATTCAGATTCGCTAGTGTTATGAGCTAACATTTGGGCCTCCTAATGTTTGTTTGAGTTTACATTTTGCACCAATATCTTGTAGAGTGCGGATCTGCGAGATTTTCGAGCTGCCAAGCAGATTGTCAATAGCCACCCACCCTACTAATGGCTAACAACTGCGTAGAGCCTACAGCCTAATAACGGATGATTATTCTTCAACCTCCTTAATGCTAGTTTTTCGTTCCAAAATCTCTTTAAGCACAAGGGTAATAACTCCTAAAAAACCTAGAATTACCGCCGCTGAAAATGCGGCTTGCGTCGCGTACTGCTTGTAAGCATCCTCTACAAACAAAGGTAAAGTTTGCGTTTTTTTAGCAATATTTCCCGACACCACAGAGACGGCTCCAAATTCTCCCATTGCTCTAGCATTGGTCAAAATTACTCCGTAAAGCAATCCCCAGCGAATACTGGGAAG
>NZ_JAUBQR010000052.1:28438-32210 GCF_036701385.1 Microcoleus sp. Pol12B4
CCGAGGGCAACTCCGGTTAAAATAGACGGAAATAACGGGGGTAAAACTACTCGCCAGAAAGTTTGAAATTGAGAAGCACCCAAGCACCAAGCTGCTTCTTCGATGTCTTTTTCCATCTCGTTTAAAACTGGCTGTACAGTCCGCACGATAAAGGGCAAGGAAATAAAGATCATCGCTATTCCTACGCCCAAACGAGTAAATGAGATCTTGATTCCCAAGGGTGCAAATAGCCCGCCGATCCAGCCGTTATCGCTGTAAACTGTGGCGAGAGTTAAACCCGCGACGGAGGTGGGCAGTGCAAAAGGTAAATCGACTGCTGCATCGACAACCCGTTTTAAGGGAAAGTCGTAGCGGACTAATACCCAGGCAATTAATGTGCCGAATACTCCGTTAATTAATGCTGCCATTAATGCGGTAAAGAAGGTGACATCGTAGGCGGACAGAGCGATCGGACTGGTGGCAATTGCCCAAAATTCAGCGGGGTTGGCTGTGCTGGCTTTCAGCAGCATTGCTGCAACTGGGAGCAATAGCATTAAGCTGAGGTAGCCTAGGGTGATTCCCCAAGGTAATGTGATTTTGCCGATCGCCCTTTTGATATTTTCGATCGGAGACTCAGGGTTGCTGGTTGGAGATGATACAGCCATAAGTGAAGAGTTTTGAGTTGTCAAGAATAGTGAATCTTTTAGAACCCCGACTTCCCCGAAGTTGTCGGGGCTCTGAGCATTCTGTTTTTTTACTGTTTAATTGAACCTTGGATTTTGTCAAAAACAGCTCCGTCATCGAAGAATTTCTTCTGAATATCTCCCCAACCTCCTAAGTCTTGAGCTGTAAATAGGGTTTTGATGGGGGCATATTTTTTGACAAATTCTGGTTCCGCCGCTACTGTCGCATCTACGGGGCGGAAGCCTACTTTGGCAAATTCTCGCTGAGCTTCTGGGGTGTAGAGAAACTTGACAAATGCTTCGGCGACTTCGCGAGTACCGTGTTTATCAACGTTTTTATCGACGATGGCAATCGGATTGTCGATCGAAACATTGACTTCGGGAATACTGTAAGTCGGTTTTTCGCCTTTCTCACCTGCCAGAAGAATCTCGTTTTCGTAGTTAATTAAGGCGTCGCCTTGCCCTTGTTTGAAAAATACATCAGTGGCTTCGCGGGCATCTTTAGTCAGAATCGGGACGTTTTTGTAGACTTTGCTAGTAAAGTCTAATGCTTTCGTTTCGTCTCCTCCGGTTTTAACAACCGAGCCCCAAAGTGCGAGGAAATTCCAACGGGCAACGCCTGATGTTTTAGGATCGGCAGTAATCACTTTTACTCCGTCTTTGCTTAAATCTTCCCAGGTGTTGATGCCTTTGGGATTGCCTTCGCGGGTGACTATTGCTCCTACGGATTTGCTGACTATGCCTTCGTTGGGAACTTCTTTTTCCCACCCAGGTTGAATTAGTCCGGCTTTTTCGATTTTTGCGGTGTCGAGGGCGAGGGCTAGGTGTACGATGTCTGCTTCTAAACCGTCAATTACGGCCCGAGTTTGGGAACCGGAACCGCCGTAGCTTTGGTTGAAAGTGACGGTTTGACCCTTTTCTTTTTGCCATTGTTCAACGAATTTGGGAATTATCGCTTCGTGGGCGGCTTTGGTGACGGCGAAGGATACTAGGGTTAATTCTACGTTGTTGCCTTTGTTAGCTGCTGGGGTAGCACCGCCTGGAGTGGCTGCAGGGTTGTTAGTGGTTCCCTGGCCACAGGATGCAACGGCGAGACTTAAAGTTATTCCCACTAAAAATAGGGACAAAAATCTTTTCAGGGCAGTAAATGATTGATTTGTGCTGGCTGATGACTGTTGTCGCCAGTGAAGGTGTTGAGTTAGGCGTTGCCACGGGCTCATTATATTTGTTCCTCTAGAAAAAGTACGGTTATTAGGTCGGGATACCGTAATTAGGGTTGTGAAGTACGATTATAGACAAGAGCGAGTCAAAAGGCAACAAAAAAAACAAATTGGGGGAACTCAGGGTCGATCGCATATCCTGAAGTCTTTTCCGTCGGTGCTTTTGATCCAGATTTGGGGTAAAATGTAAAGTGTATAAATACTATAATTGAGTTAAGGTGGTCAACTTGCGCGGCTGCACGATACGCCCTACGACTACCATCGGCCGATCGCCCAAATGTAATAGCCCTGCCAAGAGTCGCCGCCCCAGCGAGATATGCCTGACTCGCGCGATCGTCCTTAACTAAGAAAAAGTTTTAACTGGTATGTCCTTACCCCGCCCAGTCTCAGACACCCTAATTGAACTGTTGAAGCCTGTAGCCTCTGAATTGGGAGAAAGATTGGGAGCAAGCGCTGTCAACGAACGCTATGCAGAAATTGAACCCTCTGGTTCTTCAGCTTTAAACCAGCAAATCAAAAAAGACCCTCGCTGGATTAAAGCACAAATGAAATATTTGCAGCGTCAGCAGGCCAGAGAACAAGAATTAATCGCCCTCGCCGGCGCAGAAGAAAGGGTAAAGGAAGAACGGGCTAATCGAATTAAGGCACAAGAAGTAAGAGATAAGCGGGCAATTAGTCGGCTTTGCCGCGACTTAATGCGGGAGTTTCAGTCAGAAGCAATTCGAGTTAAGCTAAGCGAAATTCAAACTATTTGGGACAGGGACAACTGGTTTTCTAATTTGAGCAGGCAGGAAACTGAACAGATTTTGCAGCAGCAGCAGCACCGATTGCTGCTGTTAGTTGCTCCCGCAAAAATTAGCCAAGATTGCCCTGATTCGTTCCGCCACAATCTGAATATCGAGCTGCCGGCTAAGTTAAGAGCTTTTTTGAACCAGCACTACCCCCCACATGGAGATTTATGCCCAGTTCAGTTTTACGGAGACTATTTCAAAAAAGCGATTTCTGATATTGATGTGGAGCGGTTGCAGACAGTGTTGTCTCCCGTACCGACAGCTATACTGTACAGCGATATCAGCGATTATGAAGTTAATTTTCATGTGGGTTTTTGGGGAGTCATCAATCAGAGCGTTTCTCTAGTGGCTATGCAGCCTTGGAATTGGGAAGAAGTTTATCACCAGTTGGAGGCGGAGGGGAAAGACAAAAAGTTGAGCCTGCGGATTATTCGGCAAATAATTGTGACTATTCACAAGTTATTGGCGGCTTTTTTAGCTGATTTGTATTATTTAAATATCGATTTTACTCACGAACCTCAGTTATTTAAATTAGAGGCAGAATTTGCTCAGGAATGGTTTTCTAAAGATTGGGCACAACCGTATATTGAAACTCTTAAAGAAATTCAGGAGCAACAGCGAATAGTCTATAAGGGAGAGATGCGGCGGCTGGCGCTGCGAGAGGCGAAAGCTAAGGCGGAACGACAGCGTTTGGAGGAAGCTGAACTCAAACGCCGAGAGGAAGCTGAGTCGGCTGCTAAGCGGGTGAAGGAATTAGCTCACAAATTAAAACATCAGAAATGGCAGTGTGTATATACGCTGCCAGGACATTCATCGTTTGTGAATTCTCTGGCGATTAGCCCTGACGGTAAAATTATGGCTAGCGGTAGTTGGGATAAAACTATTAAGATTTGGAATTTAGAAACAGCGGAATTAATTGGCACTCTGACGGGACATTCCGATCGGGTAAATTCGGTTGCTATTAGCTCTGACGGAAAAATGTTGGTTAGTGGCAGTTCGGACGAAACAATTAAGTTTTGGAATTTGCACAGCGGTGATTTGCTGTGTACTTTTCCGGGACATTCTATGGAGGTGAATTCGGTGGCGATTAATCCGAAGC
>NZ_JAUBQR010000377.1:0-3133 GCF_036701385.1 Microcoleus sp. Pol12B4
CATCAACAACCATTTTAACAGGCGAAACTCCCCAATTTGAAGTCTTAGAATTAGAGAAATTTAACGACGAGCAAATTAGGCAAGCGCTGTCATTTCAAACAGAAGCGGCGACAGTAGAAAAAGTGATGGGAAACCCGCAACTATTGGATTTAGCGCGTCGGCCTGTGATGACCGAGTTAATTTTGGAAGCATTGCCCGATATTGAAGCTGGAAAACCAGTAGATATGTCGCGGATTTATCTGTATGCGGTGCGGCGGAAGATAGAGAGAGATATCAAAGCAGAACGCACCTTTACTTCGTTAGCAGATAAGCTTTACTTTTTGTGCGAACTGTCTTGGGAAATGCTGTCTACCAACCAAATGAGTCTCAATTATCGCGGTTTTCCCGATCGCATTCGTAGCTTGTTTGGTGCGCTCGTGCAAGAGGAAAAAGACTTAGACCACTGGCACTACGACATGATGGGTCAAACGATGCTAATCCGCAATGCAGATGGCGATTATACTCCGGCCCACCGTTCGTTATTAGAGTTTTTTGTCGCTTATAAATTTGCAGCAGAATTGGGAGTTTTGGCCGCAGATTTTACCGAATTAGTTGCGCCCGAACAGTCTTGTTTAGATCCTAATGCAGCGCCTCAAAAATATACTTGGTCTAATTATTGTCGATTGCAAGCCCAGAAGAGAAATAATGGTGAGCTTATCGCGCCTTTGCAGGGATTTACTGCTGAAGATTTAGGGCAACTTTGTCAGAGTTTCGGAAAAGCGCCGCTGACAAAAGCTGTGATGGATTTGTTGTTACCAATGGTAGGGGCGGTGTCCTCGTGCCGGCCCTGCCTCGATGTAGGGGCAGCTACGGAGGAATTATTGGAAACTCTCGAAGCAACGCGGGGAAAAACTGAAAGTGAGATAGGTTATGTGGGAGGGAATGCGGCGACGCTGTTGGTGAAAATCGATGGCACTGCGTTAGAAGCAAAAGACCTTTCTCGTGCAGTTATTTTAGGTGCTGATTTTACAAATGCTAGTCTGCGCCGCGTCAATTTTGCTGAAGCGAATTTAGCCGAATCTGTTTTTGCTAAAATTTTTGGCAGTGTTCGATCGGTAATATTTAGTCCCGATGGCAAACTGTTAGCTACAGGTGATACTGATGGCATAGTTCGCTTGTGGGAAGCTAGCAGTTACAGAGAAATATTGACCTGTAAAGGACATACCAACGTGGTGGAGTCAGTGGCCTTCAGTCCTGACGGCGAGATACTCGCTAGCGCGAGTTATGACAAAATAATCAAGTTATGGGATGTCAAGAGTGGTGAATGTTTAAAAGTGTTGCAGGGACATACCGAATCAGTAATGTCAGTCACCTTCAATCCTGATGCAAATATACTCGCTAGTGGGAGTTTCGATCGCACGATAAGATTATGGGATATCCGCACGGGTGAATGCCTCAAAGTTTTGCTAGAGCATACTAAAGTTGTATTGTCAGTTGCTTTCCATCCTGCTGGTGAGATGCTTGGCAGTGGAAGCGGCGACAAAACAGTGAGGCTGTGGAATATCGGTACTGGTGAATGTCTCAAAACTTTGCAAGGTCATACTAAAAGCGTGTTTTCAGTTGCTTTCGATTCTGCTGGTGAGATGCTTGCTAGTGGAAGCGGCGACAAAACAGTGAGGCTGTGGAATATCCGTACCAGTGAATGTCTCAAAACTTTGGAGGGACATTTCGATCAAGTACGGTCTATCGCCTTTAGTCCAAATGGCCAAATACTCGCAAGTGGAAGTCACGATCGAACAGCAAAGCTGTGGGATATCCGCACTGGAGAATGCTTGAATACTTTGCAAGGGCATAACGATGGAGTAGCGTCAGTCGCCTTCAGTCCAAACGGTGAAATATTTGTTAGCGGTAGTTATGATAAAACGCTGAGGCTGTGGGCGATCGACAGCGGTGAATGCTTGAATACGCTGCAAGGGTATAGCAGTCAAGTAATGTCGATCGCCTTTAGTCCAAACGGTGAAATTCTGGCCAGCGGCGATGACGAACAAACAATCAGGCTGTGGGATGTCAACACTGGTGAATGCCTCCAAATCTTGCTGGGTCATCTCGATCGGGTAAACTTAGTTGCCTTCAATCCTTCGGGTCAAATACTTGCCAGCGCTAGTTATGACCAAACACTGAAACTGTGGGATATTCGCAGTGGTGAATGCCTTCATACTTTGCCAGAATTTGGCAATGAAACACGATCGATCGCCTTCAGTCCTTCGGGTGAAATACTTGCTAGTGCAGGTTATAACCAAACGGTGAAGCTGTGGGATATCCGTACAGGCGAATGCCTCAAAACGTTGCAGGGGCATAACAATTCTGTACACTCGGCTGCTTTCAGTCCTTTGGGCGAGATATTTGCCAGTGGAGGTTTTGACGGAACGGTGAGGCTGTGGGATATCCATACTGGTGAATGCCTCCAAATCTTGCAGGGGCATACGGGTTGGGCACGCGCGATCGCCTTTAGCCAGAACGGTGAATTAGTTGCTAGTGGAAGTGTGGATCAAACAGTAAGACTATGGGATATCAACAGCGGTGAATGCCTGAAGATTTTTCACGAGCATACTGATTGGATAAGTTCAGTTGCCTTTAGTTATTCTGGTGAAATAGTTGCTAGTGGAAGTGTCGATCTAACGGTAAGACTATGGGATATTCGTACAGGTGAATGTCTCAAAATTTTACAAGGTCATACCAGTAGAATTAACTATGTTGCCTTCAATTCAGAAGATCAAATTATTGCTGCTTGCAGTCGGGATGGCACAATTATGATTTGGGAGATAGAGACTGGTGAGTGCCTCAAAATACTGAAAAGTGACAGACCTTATGAAAACATGAATATTGCAGGAGTTACGGGTTTAACAGAAGTTGAAAAAGCCACGCTCAAAGCTTTAGGGGCTGTTGAAAATTAATCACGATCGTAAACATTAATCCTGCGTTTCATCTGAATTGATATTACCCACAGTCAGGACACGGTAATGTCGTTTTCCTACAATTAACCGGGCAATGGTTACATCCTAAAGGGCGATAAATTATTGGTAGTGGCCAAGAAGTAATGATGGTAAGATAGTAGCCTTGATAAGTTTTTTGTCAACTATGCCGAATTGTCCCG
>NZ_JAUBQR010000053.1:0-31795 GCF_036701385.1 Microcoleus sp. Pol12B4
CTGCAAACAAGAGAGGTTCCACCTATGGGATTTTTAACACAGGCTATGGCTGATCGTGCTTTCTGGGCAGTTGGGCGATGATAATTGCTTACGATCGCTCAATTACTTGGCTGGTTATATTTTCAGTTGCGCTCCAACTCGCTGTTTTTCCAGTCTTGTTGCTGGTGAAAAAGCGATCGCCTGTCACAAAAAATTGACTAAATGCTCGGCAGTCATACCATTTTTAATTTTCGATTGAGAATGACAGACTGCATCATGGTTAGGGCTGGTCTGCAGTTGCTTATTTTACGAAACTGGTATCAATTAGCCATTATCAGTTGTCAGTTTGCCATAGTTTCTAACTACTGACTACTGCTTAATAACTACCGACTAATAACTACTGCCTAATAACTAAATTCAAACAAAACATAGGAGGTTTAATTGTGGTAGCTCAAACAGCAACAGAGGGTCTCATCACCTTACAAGGAGTTAGCAAGGCTTACCCGCAGCCCAACGGTCAAAAAATATCTATTTTAGAGTCAATTAATTTAGATATCCGAGCCGGAGAAATAGTAGCTTTACTCGGCCCATCCGGTTCAGGCAAATCAACATTAATGCGAATGATTGCCGGACTTATCCCGCCCAGTAACGGTCAAGTTATCTATCACAATCGTCCTTTAGTCGGCTTAAATCCTGGGGTGGCAATTGTATTTCAAAACTTTGCCCTTTATCCCTGGCTGACCGTACTAGAAAATGTAGAATTAGGCTTAAAAGCTAAAGGAGAATTGCCCGAAGCGTGCCGCAAAAAAGCTTTACGGATGATAGACATTATCGGTTTAGACGGATTTGAAAATGCTTATCCGAAAGAACTTTCGGGCGGAATGCGGCAGCGGGTGGGATTTGCTAGAGCTTTGGCGGTAGAACCCGAATTGCTTTGCATGGATGAACCGTTTTCAGCTTTAGACGTGCTGACCGCAGAAAACTTGCGGTTTGAGTTATTAGATTTGTGGCTAGAAAAAAAGATTCCGACTCAAGCTGTGTTAATCGTAACTCACGGGATTGAGGAAGCGGTAATTTTAGCCGATCGCGTTGTAGTCTTGGGTCGCAACCCGGGGCGAATTCGCGCCGAGTTAACAGTGACTTTGCCGCACTACCGCGATCGTAAAACTCCCGAATTTCAAGCTCTCGTAGACCAAGTTTACAAAATTCTCACCAATCCCGAATTGAGCTGCGAAACAGTGACAGCACCTGCTGAAAGTGTCGCTGCTGTGTCTCAACCTCAACCCGCTCAAAGCGCTAAATACCAATCTCTGCCACAGGTGCGAACCGGTGCGATCGCAGGTCTGTTGGAACTCTTGGAAGACCGCAAGGAGAAAGACCTCTACCGCCTCGGTCAAGAATTAATGTTAGAGGTTGACGACATTTTGCCGATCGTGGAAGCAGCAAAGTTAATGGAATTTCTGGTAATCCAAGAAGGCGACCTCCTTTTAACTCCAGTTGGCATTCAGTTTATTGCCGGCGGCATTGACCAGCGCAAACAAATTGTTCGTACCCAAATTCTCAACAATATTCGCCTGGTACAGCAAATTTCTCGAATGCTTCAGGCCAAACGCAATCACCGCATTTCTGAAGAGTTGATTTTGGATATTCTAGAAGCCCACTTTAGCCCCCAAGAAGCAATGCGGCAATTGAAAACTGCTATTGACTGGGGTCGCTATGCAGAGTTATACAGTTACGATCAACCGGGCGGCGAAATCTTCTTAGAATCTGAAGTCAGTAGTCAGTGGTCAGTAGCCAGTAGTCAGTAGTCATTAGTCCGCAGTCATCAGTAATTAGTTATTAGTTATTTACTAGCAATGAGCAATTAACAATTACCCGATGCCCTAGCCGTCCGCTCCCCCAAATTCTAACTTCCAAATTTCCCATTACCTTTTTCCCGATTACCAATAACTACTTCGTATGACCAGACCTCTAACACCGGCAAATAAAACTTTAGAAAGGTCAGCTTGGACTTGGCAAGACGGTTTGCTGATTCTAGCCATCTTCTCTCTAATTTTGGTAATTGTCCAAACAGCTTCTCAATTCAGCAGTGAGTACAACCCAAATTTCAAAATTGAGACTACCCTAAATGTCTTGCCAGCATATACAGCCCAGAGTCTCTTACGCATGGTAGCAGCCTATTTTTTATCGCTGCTGTTTACCCTAGTTTATGCTTATTCTGCTTACCGCTTTCCCTTAGCCGCAAAAATTTTAATTCCCTTGTTAGATATTTTGCAATCGATTCCAGTTTTATCTTTTTTGCCGGGAGTTGTTTTAGCGCTAGTTACCTTATTTCCCGGTCAAATAATCGGCGTAGAAATCGCCTCGATTATCTTAATATTTACTGGAATGACTTGGAATATGACCTTTAGTTTCTATCAGTCGCTGTCCGGGATTCCGCGAGAACTTAAGGAAGCTGCTCAAGTTTATCGGCTGAATGCTTGGCAGCAGTTCTGGACGTTAGAATTGCCTGCTGGGGCGATCGGACTGGTGTGGAATAGCGTCATGTCAGTGGCGGGCGGCTGGTTCTTTTTGATTGCGATCGAATCTTTTACCTTGGGGGACAAAAACTTTAATTTGCCCGGACTCGGTTCCTATTTGGGCAAGGCAGCCAATGAAGGAAATTTTGGGGCGATAGGCTGGGGTTTAGCAGTCTTAATTGGGGTAATTATAGCCATAGACTTTTTCATCTGGCAGCCTTTGATTGCTTGGGTAGAAAAGTTTAAATATCAAGCGGTGGAAGCTACAAATGTACCGCAGTCAAATGTGTTAGATTTTTTAAGGCGCTCGGCGACTCTGCGGGTTTTGAAGTCGCGTATTTCGCCGATCGGCGATAGTTTCGATCGTGGTTTGGCAAGAGCTTTTGCATCGGTGGATTTACCAGCAAATCATCGCCAAGGAAGCCGCATCGGAAATTGGATAAATTGGATATTTGTTAGCGGGTTTGCCGTCATTGTGCTTTGGGGAACTTGGGAAGCGTTGCTGCTGCTGCGGTTGCTGAATTTGTCTGACTGGCAAAAAGTCATGACAGGTGCATTTTTCACAGCTTTGCGCGTCATTTCCGCGCTATTTTTATCGCTGTTGTGGACAGTGCCTGTCGGAGTGGCGATCGGTCGAAATCCCCGTTTAGCTCAAATTTTGCAGCCATTAGTACAAATAGCAGCTTCTGTACCGGCAACTGCTTTATTCCCCGTATTACTACTAGCTTTAATTCACGCTGGAGGAGGCTTGCAAATTGGTTCAGTGGCGCTGATGATGTTGGGTACAATGTGGTATTTGCTGTTTAATGTTATTGCGGGCGCTCAAGCCATACCTTCGGAGTTATTTGAAGCAGCACAAGTTTACAAACTATCCCTAATCCAGCGCTGGCAAACTTTAATTTTACCGGGAATTTTTCCCTACTTGATCACAGGAATTATTACAGCAGTTGGGGGTGCTTGGAACGCAAGTATTGTCAGCGAGTACGTGCAGTTTCAAGGTCAAATTGTTACTACAGAGGGTTTGGGAGAAACTATTTCTCAGGCTACGGCATCTGGGAATTTTTCCTTGCTGTTGGCTGCTACTTCTGTAATGTCGTTGTTGGTTGTATTGACTAACCGTTTGGTCTGGCGGCCACTTTACCGTTTGGCACAAGAAAAATATCAATTGTTGGTTTAAGTAAATCAATATCAAAAACACCATACCCAAAAAACTGGTTTCGAGAATACATCTTGGTTAGGTGGTGAAGCCTCCACAAAGAAACTGGATTGCTAACCCCGCGGGTATAAATCGTATAACTGCAACCAGTGGCGTCAATAGGCTCTAAACTGGATTCAGGAAGGCGCGCAGCACAGGTTTAGGAGGGTCATCAGTGACAGAAAAAAATTATCAATCGTCTTCTCTACCCACCTACGCGCGAAAAGAACTGCGGGAATTAGTTCGATCGCAGTTAAGGGCCCTGTTGGAAGAAGGAGACTTTAAAGGAGCAAAAGCGATTTTGCACCCGGTGCAGGAAGCAGACATAGCTGAAGCTATCGAAGGTCTGCCAGAAACCATGCAAGTAATAGCTTTCCGCTTGCTTTCCAAAGACGAAGCGATCGCAGTTTACGAATATCTCGACTCCAGCGTTCAGCAGTCCCTCTGCGAAAAATTCAAACGCCAAGAAGTCATTGACATTGTAGACAAAATGTCCCCGGACGATCGAGCTAAACTCTTTGACGAACTGCCGGCAATATTAGTCCGTCGCCTGTTGGGTGAATTGAGCCCGACGGAACGGGAAGCTACGGCTCAACTTTTGGGTTACGAAGCCAGTACCGCCGGTCGGATCATGACCCCGGAATATATTTCTCTGAAAGAAAGCTTTACCGTCGCCCAAGCTTTAGACCGAATTCGCTCTTTGGCTAAAACTACCGAAACAATTTATTCTCTTTACGTCACCGACGCCGGACGCAGCTTGACCGGCATTTTATCCTTGCGGGATTTAGTCACTTCCCCCCTCGACAAAACTGTCGGCGAAATTATGACCCGCGACGTAGTTTCTGTTCAAACTAGCACGGATCAAGAAGAAGTAGCTAGGCTAATCCAGCGTTACGATTTTTTAGCTGTACCCGTTGTAGACCGCGAACAGCGTCTGGTTGGCATCATTACAGTTGACGACGCGATCGACATTTTAGAACAAGAAGCAGCAAAAGATATTTATACCTTGGGCGGCGTCCAGTCCGGCGGCGACAATTATTTCCAGACCGATTTAATCACCGTTGCCCGGAAAAGGGTCGTGTGGTTGTTTGTTCTGCTTTTAACTAATACTGTCACCGGCGCAATTATTAGAGCTCAAGAAGATATTTTGCACCAAGTAGTCGCCTTAGCAGCCTTTATTCCCCTGCTGACTGGCACTGGAGGCAATGTCGGAGCTCAGTCCTCAACAGTTGTAATTCGCGGTTTGAACACTGATGAAATTACAGCAATGGGGCCGTTTCAAGTAATTGTTCGCGAGGGGATGGCGGGAGCGCTGCTAGGAGCTATATTGGGGACTGTAGCGACGGGCTGGGCTTATACTCTGCAAGGGAGTTTAGCAGTGGCACTCGCGGTGGGAGTGAGTTTGTTTGCGATCGCAATTTTAGCTTCTATTGCCGGTTCAGCTCTGCCGTTTCTATTTCGTTCTTTGGGTTTAGACCCCGCTTTAATGTCTGCTCCCTTTATTACCACCGCAGTTGATGTCCTTGGGGTCTTGATTTATTTCACTTTAGCTCGACTAATTTTGCAGATTTAATATATTTAATTAGATGGCTGTGAATAAAAAACTTAATCTGTTTTTCACCACTGCTAAATTCGGGGTCGGCGTCCGATTCCATACCGGATAGGTCCGCTCGCGCTTCTTACTTTATTTTTAGCCGCATACTTGTACCACTTGAAAAAAATAATGTAACTATAGGCCATTGTTCCAAACTACGAGCTCCATCAGTCATTCAAAATCTAAAATCTAAAATCTAAAATGGTATTAGCCTATGTCATCATCCAATTCACAAACCAAAATCCAAAATCCCAAGTCGAGCAATTTGTTAGAAACTGCTGAAGTGGTTTTTCTTGCTGCCTCTGCTGTGGGATTGGCTGCTAGTTTGGTTTGGGGGCAGAGCGTTTATGCCCAAGTGCCTGTAGTGATTTCATTGGTGTTGAATTTTGTGAACCGGCAGAAGCTGCACAGGCAACTTAAAGCAAGTACGGCGGCCACGTTCGATCGCGTAAATCAACAAGCAGCTACTACCGATCGCGCGATCGAACAATTGCAACTTGCTGTAAATGCTTTAGACGAAGCTGTTGCTCAAACATCTCGCGAAAATCTCAATGTTGGGCCTGGAGAAAACGTACACTCTCTCATTTCAGCAATTGAGAACCTGCGCCAGCGACTAATAATTTTAGAAAAAACTATTAAAATGATTCAAAGCGAGATCGAACTCACCAGCCGCCAATTCAAACAGCGACCGGAGTTGCAACAAGTCGAAACTTTGACAACAATAATTCTGGACTTGCAGCAGTTTATCAACGAACTGCCGCAGTGGGGCAGTTTGCAGCAGCGGCAGCTAACAGAACTTCAGCAAAAAGTAGACAATGCTTTGGCTGAACTCTCAGAAGAAATTTCTGTGATTCCCAACCGCGTGCAAGAGGCGCTAGCTAGTCGCAGTGGGGAAATTAACCCACAGTTTGGTTCGGGTTTGAATGCCACTCAAAAGAATGGTTATCGACCTAAAACCCAGAATGAGAAAATTCGCCAGAAATATCCCAGAGCTTACGTCAAGTGGAGTCAGGATGAAGACGAAAATTTGAAGAAAGAATATGCTAGCGGTCAACAAATTGGCGAATTAGCTCAGAGATTTCAGCGACAGCCTAGTGCCATTCGTTCGCGATTACAAAAATTAGGATTAATCGAATAATGGGAATGGTATAGGCAAAAATGAGTAAATCTAAAATCTAAAATCGTCAATAACAAAGCGATCGCCCTTTTTTTTCAAAAGAGCGATCGCTTTGTTTCTGTATTCAGTACCGGCTGCCAACAGCGGGCCACTAACATTACATCTCAAGGCTTTGTAACCTGGGTCTACCTCATTTTAGAAATCTTGGGGTAACAAAGAACTTAAACGCTCCAACAAAGGATCGGATTCCCGACGAGGAGCAACCTCAGCGTCAGACACTACATTATCATCCGCCACAGACTCAGACTCAATGGGGCCAGGCTCTACTACTTTTGAAACTGGGGCAAAAGAAACTTGAGCAAACTTACTGTTAACACTCCCCTGCAGTTGATCCAACTGCGCGCTGAGTTGAGTCAGGTGATGTTCCAGTCCCTCCAAACGGCTTAATTCCTCTGCCGAAACATTGTGCTCAAACTCAGCAAATTTGACCACAAGTTCAGCAATACGCTGTTCCAACCGCTGAAAGCTCTGTGTAGAGCTAGTAGACTCAGATACAGACAAAAACTGCCACAAAGCCTGCTTGCAGAGATTGCTGAAAGTCTGATACTTCGTGAAAGCCAACTCTTTTTCAATAGCGGCCAGCAAAGTTTGATCCGCAGCATCTTCCGTAAACGCCACCGAGAAATTCGCCTTATTTTTTGCCCACAGTGCCATAGGGTTCAAGCCTTAATGCGTTACTTAATCGTGGCTAGCTGAGCCTCAGCATAAATAAACTGTCCCAAAGCATTAGCTTTCCGGGAAGGCTGAGCCAAGTGAGCCTTAAGATTGGCGTCTTTAAGCAAAGGTTGCAACACCTCCCAGAAGAACTCGCCGCCCCCGCCAGTGAGAACCACATCCGTCACACGTTCCGGCAGCCACTGCACCAAACGTTCGGACAGTTCGTTAGCGAAAGCCTCTCGCAAATCCTTAATAATCGGATCTAAATTAGTCGGCTTAGTCGCTCCTCTCGGACGGTAGAAACGCTGGCCTTCCGGTTTATTCACCGCTTCCAGTAAAGACAGAGATTGAGGGTCTGCTCCCGGAATCTTTGAGGCAACTTGTTCGTAGAACTTGTTCATTGCGAAGGAATCGCTCTTAGAAGCTGCCCGGGCAAACCGGAAACGATCGACCATTAACAAATCGGTAGTTTGGTGTCCAATATCAACAACCGCCACCGACAGTTCGGGCAACTCCGGCGTAAACTCCTTGTTATCTTGAGCCTCGCACCAAATCAGGCTGCCGAACCCTTCCGGCATCACCCAAACGTGACTGATATTAATATCCACACGCTCGCCCCGGTACACCACAACGTGGGGAGAGCGCAGTTGGCTGATAATCTCTTCCTTTTCCTTCTCAAACTGATCCTGGGAATAAAACGGCAAACCCAGCACAACTGCTATTTCGCCCTTCATCTGGAAATATCCAGCACAGGAAAAGACCTTAACCAAAGCATCTACTACTTTCGACTGGTCAGCGCCACCGAGATTAGCGCCAAAATCTGCCGCTAGTTGGCCTATAGCGTAACCCTTGCCCTGGTACTCCAGCCACATATCCAACAGAGGGTCTGTTGCTTTGGACTCAAAGCTGCCACCCCGCACCTTTTCCACGGGCATAGTAGCCACGTTGGCAGGGATGAAAACAACGCTACTCGGGTTGCGACTCACGCAAGCTTTAGTTGCCGTCCGACCCAAATCAGCACTAATAATCGATTTGTTAGAAGCGACTTTAGTCTGCTGGGTCAGCATAGCCGAATTAGGAACAAGCTGTCTAGTTGTCATTGAAATGTGTTACCTCACTGAGCCTCACCATTATCATGCCTTATCCCTTGACACTGCCACGCTTAAAGACAGTGGGTGAAAGCGACGATTCTTCTAACTCTACCTAGATCGGTATCGAAATCAGCACCAAACATTATATTCGGGACGATCGCCCTTACCCTAACTAACCTAACTTTTTCTGGAGCCATCGTCCTCAAAGCTCTGTTGCCTGAGAGTGCATTGTTAAGTTAAATTTAGTTAAGATTCTGAGTGTAAACTTTTGTCGCACTTCTCCGACACCGCGATCTTACCCGATCTGTCCCCAATTCAAGGCATCCGCATTTATGAAAATTTCTTGGCGAACTATACTACTTTGGACTTTACCCGCCTTAGTCATCGGCTTTTTCTTGTGGCAGGGGGCCTTTGCCCCATCCCCCGCAGAAATGAGCAAGAACACCGCCAGCACCCGCCTGAGCTACGGTCGATTCTTAGATTACTTAAACGCCGGTCGAGTGACCAGCGTTGACCTTTACGACGGAGGTCGGACGGCTATTGTCCTAGCAGTCGATCCCGAACTGGACAATCATGAGCAGCGGTGGCGGGTGGACTTGCCCTCAAATGCCCCGGAACTGGTTTCTAGGCTCAGAGACTCCAAAATCAGCTTCGACACTCATCCACTACGCAACGACGGTGCTGTCTGGGGACTTTTAGGCAATCTAGTATTTCCCCTCTTGTTAGTAGGAGGCCTGTTTTTCCTCTTCCGCCGCGGTGGCAACGTTCCCGGCGGCCCGGGCCAAGCCATGAACTTTGGCAAGTCCAAAGCTCGCTTTCAAATGGAAGCTAAAACAGGCGTACTGTTCGACGACGTAGCAGGCGTTGAGGAAGCCAAAGAAGAACTACAAGAAGTAGTGACATTCCTTAAAAAACCCGAACGCTTCACCGCTGTCGGGGCGAAGATTCCCAAAGGCGTGTTGCTAGTGGGCCCTCCCGGAACCGGTAAGACCCTGCTGGCAAAAGCGATCGCAGGTGAAGCCGGCGTGCCTTTCTTCAGCATCTCCGGTTCGGAATTTGTGGAAATGTTCGTCGGTGTCGGCGCTTCCCGCGTTCGGGACTTGTTCAAGAAAGCTAAAGAAAATGCTCCTTGCATCATCTTTATCGATGAAATCGATGCAGTGGGCCGCCAGCGTGGCGCCGGTATCGGTGGCGGTAACGACGAACGGGAACAAACCCTGAACCAGTTGCTGACCGAAATGGACGGTTTTGAGGGCAATACTGGCATTATCATCATTGCTGCCACGAACCGCCCCGACGTGCTTGACTCAGCGTTGCTGCGTCCGGGACGTTTTGACCGCCAAGTTAGCGTAGATACGCCGGATATTAAAGGCCGCTTGGAAATTTTGGAAGTTCACGCGCGCAACAAGAAGCTGTCTGCAGAGATTTCTTTGGACGCCATCGCCCGCCGCACTCCTGGTTTTACGGGCGCTGATTTGGCTAACTTGCTCAACGAAGCTGCTATTTTAACCGCCCGCCGCCGCAAAGAAGCGATTACGATGCTCGAAGTTGACGATGCAGTCGATCGCGTGGTAGCAGGTATGGAAGGCACTCCCTTGGTGGACAGCAAGAGCAAGCGCTTGATTGCTTACCACGAAATCGGCCACGCGATCGTCGGTACAATCATTCAAGCCCACGATCCAGTTCAAAAAGTTACCTTAGTTCCTCGCGGACAGGCCCGTGGCTTAACTTGGTTCATGCCCAGCGAAGACCAAGGTTTGATTTCTCGATCGCAAATTTTAGCCCGGATTAGCGGTGCTTTAGGTGGCCGCGCAGCCGAAGAAGTAGTTTTCGGCGATGCCGAAGTAACCACCGGTGCCGGCAACGACTTGCAGCAAGTCAGCGGTATGGCGCGCCAAATGGTGACTCGCTATGGGATGTCTACCTTGGGCCCGATCGCCCTGGAAGCTCAACAAAGCGAAATTTTCCTCGGCCGCGACTACACAGCGCGATCGGAATATTCCGAAGAAATTGCCTCTCGGATTGACGGACAAGTCCGGGAAATTGTCGATCGCTGCTACGACGACGCCCGCCGAATTATTCGCGAAAATCGCACCGTGGTCGATCGCTTAGTCGATTTGTTGATCGAAAAAGAAACGATCGATGGCGAAGAGTTGCGCTTAATCGTCTCTGAATACACTTTTGTTCCTGAAAAAGAACAATACGTTCCTCAGCTTTAAGACTTGTTTAAAAATTAGGGACACGGCAATGCCGTGTCTTTAAAAAGTAGGGACGCAAAACTATTTCCACGTCCCTACTTTTTTATTAAACTGTCAATAATATTAAACCGCCCCTAAAGGCTAATTAACGCAGATGAATACTACATTTGCTCTACATACTAATAATTCGTCATTTTTTTTAATAGCAACTTTTATTTTTGTTTGTGTCAATACTTTGAGCGCGCGCGCCGAAAAATTAAGATGTTTTGTAGATATTTGCATCGACTCCAGCAGGGTTGAATTAAGCAAATCGGATTTTCCCGGTGCTCCTTCTTATCCGGTCAGAACTATTTTAGGAACTCAACAGTTTAGTAACGAGAAATTGTTGGCGCAAATGGAATTTAACTGCCAGCAGCGACAGTTTAGAACTGTTAGAGTTAGCGAAGATGGCGAAAATTGGTCTAATTTCGATCCGAGATGGACTTTAGTCGATCGCAACTCATCTTTGTCTCGGCTGGTTGACTATATTTGTAAATTGGCGATCGCAGAACAATAGAATACATAAGTAAGTAGACTAACTAATAAAAAAACACATCACCTATATCTTCAACCCTGGGCTTGCGGGTGCAAGTGTGACAAGCAGCGCTTGAAACCGTCGAGTGTTAATATTACACTCAATCTAAAATTTCAAATCTAAAATCTAAAATCGAATGACCAACCCCACTGAGTATCGGCAAAGACGCGAACAATTAATGGCAAAAATTGGCAGCGGGACAGCGATATTTCGCAGCGCCCCCGCTGCCGTCATGCACAACGATGTAGAATATGCCTACCGACAAGATAGCGACTTTTTCTACTTGACTGGTTTCAACGAAGCTGCGGCGGTAGCAGTGTTCGCGCCGCACCATGAAGAACACAAATTTGTTTTGTTTGTGCAGCCAAAAGACTTGGAAAAAGAAACTTGGCACGGTTATCGCGCCGGAGTAGAAGGCGCTAAGGAATTGTACGGCGCGGATGAAGCTTTCCCCATCGCCGAACTTGCGGAAAAATTGCCGAAATATTTAGAAAAGGCCGATCGCATATACTATCACTTCGGGCGCGATCGTACTTTCGACCAAAAAGTCCTCAATCACTGGCAGCGCTTGATGGCAACCTACCCCAAACGCGGCACAGGCCCGACAGCAATCGAAGATTCCAACATCATTTTACACCCGATGCGGCTGGTGAAAAGCGAAACTGAATTAGCATTAATGCGAAAAGCCGCTAATATCTCAGTTGCAGCCCACAACCGCGCCCAAGAATTCGCCAAACCGGGCAGGTACGAATATGAAATTCAAGCTGAAATAGAACATACTTTTGGCTTAAATGGCTGCACTCCCGCTTACCCTTCAATTGTTGCATCCGGTTACAATTCCTGCGTCCTCCACTACATCGAAAACAACCGCCAAATGCAGGAAAACGATTTGTTGCTAATAGATGCCGGTTGTGCTTGCGACTACTACAACGCTGATATTACTCGCACCTTTCCTGTTAGCGGCAAATTTACAACTGAACAACAGATAATTTATGACTTAGTTTTGCAAGCACAATTGCAGGCAATTAGTCAAGTATATCCGGGAAATCCTTACAGCAAAATTCACGAAACAGCAGTCCGCGTTTTGGTGGAAGGTTTAATGGATTTAAAACTTTTGGTGGGCGACCTTGAAGAGATAATTAAAGAAGAGAAATACAAGCCATTTTATATGCACCGTACAGGTCATTGGCTGGGATTGGACGTGCACGATGTCGGGGTTTATCAGTACGGTGAAAATCCGCAATTTTTGCAGCCAGGACAAGTGCTGACGGTGGAACCGGGGATTTATATTTCTCCTTATATTAAACCCGTTGAAGGACAGCCGGAGGTTCCTGAAAAATGGCGCGGTATTGGCGTGAGAATTGAAGATGATGTTTTGGTGACACTTGAGGGCCAGGAAGTCTTGACGGCGGGAGTTCCTAAATAAAGGTAGAAGGCTTTGGGCACAAGTCAAGAAAGATTGACTGCTTAAGTTGGCAGTAAAGGCTTGAGCTTTGTTAGTATTAACTTGAAAAAGCTCAAGTCCGCAACTGCCAAACCTAGAGCCATTATGTGTATTGATCCTACCAAGATCGATCGACCTCTGGAAACCTGCGAAGCATTAGTAGCAGAGCAAAAAGCAAAAATTCAGCAACTTGAAGAGGATTTGCAGCAGCAGAGAGAATTGTGCCAGAAATTAGAAGCACAACTCAAAGCAGTCGAGAATGCTGGGTTTTCGGGTTCCGTAACTGAATTTGATATCACCGAGGACGATCGCATTCGGTTAATCGCATCTCTGGAAAAAAGCCAGGAAATGTACCGAACTCTCATCAAACATTATCCGAATGGGTCGGTGTTTTTGTTCGATCGCGATTTGCGCTATACTCTGGTTGACGGCCAAGGTTTGGCAGTAGTTGGTTTGTCCAAAGAACAGTTGGAAGGCAAAACATTGTGGGAAGTATCGCCACCTGAAGATTTGCCACTTTTTGAGACTACATATCGCGCTGCTTTGGCAGGAAAAGAGAATACTTTTGAATATAAATACGGCAATCGCGTTTATTCAACAACAATTGCTCCCGTCAAAAACGACCGGGAAGAAATTTTTGCAGGAATGGTCGTTACTCAAGATATTACCGAAAAAAAACAGGCAGAAATAGCGCTGGAAGAAATCAAAAATCAGCTAGAAATTAAATATCAAAAGCGCACAGAAGACTTGAAAACAGCCAACAATCAATTGCAGGAAGAAATTATCTCTCGCTGGCGGGCCGAAAAAGCTCTGCGGGAAAGCCAGGAACAGCTAGAATTGTTTTTCTCTCAATCTTTAGATGGCTTTTTCTTTATGATGCTGGACGAACCAGTGCACTGGGACGATACAGTTGACAAAGAGAAAGTCTTGGATTACGTATTTACTCACGGGCGGGTAACGAAGGCGAACGATGCTTTGATAGCTCAATACGGAGGTATTAGGGAACAGTTTATTGGTCGCACGCTTGACTCTTTATTCTCCCACAACTTTACTGGCTGCAGAGACATAATCAAGCAATTTTTTGATGAAGGCCGGATTCATATCGAAAAGGACAATCGCAAGTTTGACGGAGATCTAATTTGGGTGGAAGGCGACTATATTTGCATTTATGATTCCCACGGCAGAATCGTCGGGTATTTTGGCGTGCAGCGGGATATTAGCGATCGCAAAAAAGCAGAAGCAACCCTCAGAGATAGCGAAGAACGCTTTCGGGCAACCGTCGAACAAGCGGCAGTCGGCATTACCCACCCTGACGAAACAGGCCACTATTTGCGAGTCAATCAAAAATTCTGCGAGATAGTGGGATATACTGCGAGCGAACTGCTGTCGCGAACTTGGATGGACGTTACTTACCCAGAAGATATAGATGCAGATTTAGAACAAAACAATAAATTATTTGCCGGGGAAATTGACAGTTATAAAATGGAAAAACGCTTGCTGCACAAAGACGGCACTGTAGTTTGGGTAAATATTACAGTATCGCTAATCAAAGAACCGCTGAGCGGGGCAATTTACAATGTAGTAGTGACAGAAGATATTAGCGATCGCAAAAAAACCGAAGCAGCCCTAAAAGAAAGCGAAGAAAGGTTCCGACAGCTAGCAGAAAACATTGAAAGCGTGTTTTGGATGGTAAACGTCCAACCGCAGGAAATTATTTATATCAGTCCGGGTTACGAAAAGATTTGGGGCAGAAGCTGCGCTGATTTGTATGCTAACGGGCGCTTCTTTTCAGATTCCCTCTATCCAGAAGATCGCGATCGGGTTATTGCTAATTTAACTCGAAAAATCGAGTATGAAGACGAGATAGAAAATCGAATTGTCAGGCCGGACGGCAAAATTCGCTGGATTCGCGATCGGGCTTTTCCGATTATAAATCAATCTGGTAAAGTTTACCGCATCGTGGGCCTTGCAGTAGATATTACCGCACGCAAACAGGCAGAAAAAACCATCCGCGAAAATGAAGAACGCTTCCGTCAACTAGCAGAACATATCCAAGATTCCTTCTGGCTAATGTCTGCTGAATTCACAGATTTATTGTATCTGAGTCCAGCTTACGAACAAATCTGGGGGCGCAGTCGCGAAGAATTGTATGCTGATCCCTTAAAAATGATGGAGTGGGTGCATCCAGAAGATAAACATTTGTTGGAAGAGGCAATGGGGCGACTGTTGCAGGGCGAGTCCACCAGTACCGAATATCGCATTTTTCGGCCAGATGGTACAATTCGCTGGGTGTGCGATCGAGCTTTTCCCATTTACGACGAATCGGGCAAAATTTACCGCATCGCGGGTATTGGCGAAGATATTAGCGATCGCAAATTTACCGAGGCCCGCATCCAAGCAACACTCCGCGAAAAAGAAGTATTGCTAAAAGAAATTCACCACCGAGTCAAAAATAATATGCAGATAATTTCCAGCCTGCTGCAACTTCAATCTCAATACATTGAAGACGAAGCGACGCTAACTTTATTTGAAGAAAGCCAGACTCGCATCCATTCAATGGCTCTGATTCACGAGCAACTTTATCAATCCGAACATCTCGATCAAATCGCCCTGGCGCCCTACGTCGAGAACTTGGTTGCTAATTTATATCAATCTTTTGGTTGTGGCAATACTGCCATCCAGTTCAACCTCAAAGTTGACCCCATTTATTTAAACATAGAAACAGCTATTCCGTGCGGTTTAATTATTAACGAGCTGGTTTCTAACTCTTTAAAATATGCCTTTGTGTCAAGTTTAGATGGTGAAATATCTATTAACTTCCATGAAATAAATTGCGATCAATTTCATTTAACTATTCAAGATAACGGTCGCGGATTTCCGGCGGATTTTGACGTAGAAAATACTGAAACATTAGGATTGCGATTAGTGAGAATGTTGGCTTACCAATTAGAGGCGAGTATTGACATTGACAGTCAGCGTGGAACCTGCTACACTCTGATTTTCCAAGAGTTAAATTATCGGCAGCGTATTTAACGAAAAATGAACCCTATACAAATTTTGGTTGTAGAAGACGAAGTTATTGTAGCCCAAGACATAGCAGGTCGATTAAAAAAACTGGGATATGCAGTCACAGCTACAGTTTCTTCAGGAGAAGAAGCAATTCAAAAAGCGATAGAAAGCCCGCCCGATTTAGTGTTGATTGATATCGTGCTTAAAGGTGACATGGACGGGGTAACAGCGGCTGAGAAAATCAGAACTAATAGGAATGTGCCGACAGTATTTTTAACAGCTTATGCCGACGATCAAACGCTGCAAAGAGCGAAACTTACAGATCCATTCGGTTATATTATCAAACCATTTCAACAAAATGATTTGCGGGTGGCGATCGAGATTGCCATGCACAGACACGAAATCGAAACCAAGATGCGAGAATCTCTCAAAGCCGCGGAAGCAGTCAGAGAGTCGGTGGAAGAAAAATCGCACCGCCAAAACCAGTATATTTCAATGGCTGCTCACGAATTGCGGAACCCGCTCAACGCGATTTTAATTTCTGCGGAACTTCTGGATCTCGATCGAACTCGCAGCAGTGACGAATCCCAAGTTAGAACCCTGCGGCTGGTGCACTCAGCTACCCAGAAGATGAACCAGCTAATCGACGATATGCTGTTCATGGGTCGAGCAGAAGCAGGTCAACTCAAATGCAATCCATTACCGATAAACTTAGTCGAATTTTGTCAAGATTTGCTCGCTCAATTGCAGTTAGGAAATGAAGCCAAGCACAAACTAACATTAATCCCTTCAGATGTTACCAGTGCCATATTAGATCAACAATTACTGCACGGCATTATTTCTAACTTAATCGTCAACGCCATCAAATATTCTCCCAACGGCGGACAAGTCACCTTGGAATTGGAATACCGTCAACCAGGCGAGGGAGACAAAGAAGCTATTTTCTGCTTGTCTCCTCAGCATTTGTTTCCCAATTCCCAATTTACAAATATTAGCTCTCCCTTACTAATTATGCGTATCCGAGACGAAGGTATCGGCATCCCAGAAACTGAAGTAGGGAAAATATTTGAAATGTTTTACCGCTGCAAGAATACTGGAAGGATTAAAGGTAACGGTTTGGGATTAACAATTGTTAAAAAAGCTGTGGAATTGCAAGGAGGTGCGATCGCCTGCGAAAGCAAAATGGGCGTGGGTACAACCTTCACAGTCGCGCTTCCTTACGTACCACTTTCCTGTAAGACTCAACGAGAAACAACTTAAATGCCACTACAAATACTAATCAAAGTGTTGCAAAATCCACTCCACCGCCGCGGCTAAATTTGCTGCAATAAAATCCGGTTTAGTATGGTGCTGATACTCCCCACTCAACACACTTTCTCCGTAACCAGTCTGGACCAAAATACCAGTACAGCCGGCATTGTGAGCCATATCAACATCAGTGGCTTTATCCCCGACCATAAAACTATTTCGCAAATCTAAATCGTGTTCCCAAGCCGCCGCTACCAACATCCCTGTATTTGGTTTTCGCCACGTTGTATACCGCGTGAATTCTGGGTTGGTTCCACCTTCGGCTGCGCTTAAATAAGGACAATAATAAAGAGCATCTAACTTGGCTCCTGCTTCATTTTCTAATAACTGACACAGGCGTTTGTGCAAAGCTTCTACGTGGCTAACCGGATAATAACCCCTCGCCGGGCCGGATTGATTGGAAACCAAACAGCAAAATATTTGTTTGTCATTTAAACGGCGTACAGCTTGGGCAACTCCGGGGATTAAATGCAAATCTTCTACTTTGTGGATGTAGCCGGCTTCGATATTGAGAACGCCATCTCTGTCAAGAAATACTGCTCGTTTCATTGTTGTATTGTTTTTTATATAATATAAAACTCGGTGGCATCGGGATCGATATTACGCACAGTTAGGAGAGGGCAATGCCCAAGGCGTGTCAACTTAAGCTTTTCATCCGCTAGTCGTCCCGCCTACCCGCCAGTCCGCCAAGGAATGAATTCCATGGGGCTTATAGCCAAAGTTCTATAAAAGAGGAGTGAATAATTCATTAGTCCTCTTTTATAGCACTTCAGCTTTGAGGCAGGGGTTTTAACCCGGGTCGGACTATCGGTTTAACGTGTTTGTTGATACCAAGGGACACGGCCCCGTGTCCTCATCATCATTCTAAAATAGATTGTTTGCCTAACCATTCGCGGAAACTATTATGATACAAACTATAGCAAATTTCTTCTCGAATTTCTTGTTTATTTAAGAATTCGATCCAATTGTCTAACGCTTTTTCAACATCGTATTCATCCCCATCAATTATATTGGCGATCGCACTTACAGATAAACTTGCTGTTGAGTGTACCAAAACATTCAGCACAGACAACTCGATCGCCGATAAGCCATCACCTCTCATCCGCAGCCAGTGGTTTTGATAATACGCTGCTAAACCGGGAGGAAGTTCAGAGGGGAGTGAGGACTCCCCCAGATTAGCATCGGGGTGTGAATTATCCTTAATAGCAGGTAACATCTGACTCAGATACATAAAATTGTTTTCGCTGACAGTGGCGAGTTGTTGGCAGAATTCGGGTTGAGTTAAATCCGGTGCGGTTGATAGGTATTGCTGAATGTAGTTAAGGACATCCTCCCGATTTTGGGCGGGATCATCTCTTAAATCGAGAGTTTGAGAGGGGGTTTCAATTAACAAACCGGATTTCTCTCTCAAAAACGGGCGGCGGGCGAGGATAAAATAAGTACGATCGCCCAAATATCTCGGCAGATAAAACAGATTTGTGCTGGGAGGCTGACTCGTGCGGGCGATCGCGTCTACAGAATCAATGACTATTATCAACTTTTGGCGATCGTTTAATTTATCGCTAATTTGCTGAAGCAACAAAGACAGAAACCAACTCCCATCATGGGATTCGAGATTTTGAATTTGAGATTTGAGCTTGACAATTTCCGATGTTTCCCCATTGGCGGCAAGGTATTTGTCAATCAGTTGAGTGCAGACAGAAGCGAGAAAATCTTCAGCTCGATTTTTGCCCTCAACTGCAGCGTTGTAATAGATACTGCGAGGATGGGCGGTGACATATTGGGCGAGGATGGAACTTTTGCCGCAGCCGGGAGTGCCGACAATTGTGAAATAACCGCGGCTGTGGGAGTCCAGAAAGTCGGATATCGCAGAAAAAACAAACTTGCGCCCGATAAAATTCTCGCTTTTTTCTCGCAGGAGTTGCTGAAATTCTATTGGGTAAGCGGCGGTAGAGAGGGGAGTTGAGAGAGGTGATGAATTCATGTTAGTTCCTCCACCCCTTCTAGCCGCAGGAAATATACGCGGCCAGAGTAGTCGCCTGCGACAATTGTGACTCCATCGGGTGCGATCGCGCAACAGGCGAGCGCACTTTCACCGGTGAAACTGGCAATGACATTTCCAGTGGCTAAATCCCAGACTTTGAGATTTTTTTCCCAGGAACAAGAAATCGCCCGTTTACCATCAGCAGTCACGGCTACTGCTTTTACCAAATCGCTGTGACCTTTAAGAGTAAACTCTTCCTTTCGAGTTGTTAAATCCCAAACTTTGATAGTGTTGTCATGTGAACAAGAAATTGCCCGCTTCCCATCAGCAGTGACGGCTATTGCATTTACTGCGTAGCTGTGACCTTTAAGAGTAAACTCTTCCTTTCGAGTTGTTAAATCCCAAACTTTGATGGTGTTGTCATCTGAACCAGAAATCGCCCGCTTCCCATCAGCAGTGACAGCTACTGCATATACTGAGTAGCTGTGACCAGTGAGAGTAAACTCTTCCTTTCCAGTGATTAAATCCCAGACTTTGATAGTGTTGTCATCTGAACCAGAAATCGCCCGTTTGCCATCAGCAGTGACGGCTACTGCATTTACCCACTGCCTGTGACCAGTGAGAGTAAACTCTTCCTTTCCCGTTGTTAAATCCCAGACTTTGAGAGTATTGTCTCTTGAACCAGAAATCGCCCGTTTACCATAAGCAGTGACGGCAACTGAATTTATCCAGTTGCTGTGACCAGTGAGGATCAAATATTCTTTTCCAGTTATTAAATTCCATACTTTAATGGTCTTGTCCCACGAGCCAGAAATCGCCATTTTCGCATCAGCAGTGACGGCAACTGCATTTACCCATTTGCTGTGACCAGTAAGAATAAATTGTTCCTTTCGAGTTATCAAATCCCAGACTTTTATAGTATTATCTCTTGAACCAGAAATCGCCCGTTTACCATCGGGCGTAACGGCAACGGCATTAGGCGAATCGCTATAACCCGGGAGAATAAATTGTTCTTTTCCAACTGAATTTGTCCAGTCGCTGTGACCAGTGAGAGTAAATTCTTCCTCTTTAGTTGTTAAATCCCAGACTTTAACCGTCTTGTCCCATGAACCAGAAAATGCCCGCTTGCCATCCTCCGTGATAGCTACTGCACTTACTGAGTCGCTATGACTTTTGAGAGTAAACTCTTCCTTTCCAGTTGTTAAATCCCAGACTTTTACTGTCTTGTCCCAGGAACCGGAAATCGCCCGCTTGCCATCCGGGGTCACGGCGGCTGCATTTACTGAATCACTATGACCTTTGAGAGTAAACTCTTCCTTTCTAGTTGTTAAATTCCAGACTTTGAGGGTTTTGTCCAAAGAAGCAGAAATTGCCCGTTTCCAATCCTCCGTGACGGCGACTGCATTTACGGAGTAGCTATGACCTTTGAGAGTAAACTCTTCCTTTCCCGTGGTTAAATCCCAGACTTTGATGGTGTTGTCATCTGAACCCGAAATCGCCCTTTTCCCCTCAGCAGTGACAGCTACTGCATTTACTGAGTAGGCGTGACCAGTGAGAGTAAACTCTTCCTTTCCAGTTGTTAAATCCCAAACTTTGAGGCTGCTGTCCCAGGAACCGGAAATCGCCCGCTTGCCATCGGGGGTGACAGCGACTGCATCTACTGAGTCGCTATGACCTCTGAGAGTAAACTCTTCCTTTCCAGTTGTTAAATCCCAGACTTTGAGGGTTTTGTCTGTTGAACCAGAAATTGCCCGCTTGCCATCCTCCGTGACAGCTACTGCATTTACCCAGTGGTTGTGACCTGTGAGGGTACGTAGTAGTCCCCTGCGAGGCGGAGTTAAACAAGCTATCAAAGGACGCAACCAAGGTGCTGCTTTCCACTGCTTTGCTACCTCCAGCATTGCCTGAATCTGAGGCATTTCAAAGTACAGTAAGCGACCTAACAATTGTTCCGCCAGTTTGGTCTTATCTGCATCCAAAATATCGGCTGACATCCACAGTGCCACTTGAATTAAGCTCAGAGTTTTCACTTTTTCTGAGTTGTACTCTGGGTGGATTAGTGCTTCTGAAGCGTTAACTAAATTGAAATCATCAATAAGTGCCTGCACTCCAAACTCAGGATGCTGAATTTTTGCCATCAGAAAGTTAAAATCTGTCAGTTTTTGATAATACTTTTCTGGATTCCCTGACTTGACATAATTTGGCAGTAAGCTGCCCAGATAAGCACGTTGATAGAAAAGTGGTTTGGCCGCTAACTCGTCAGCAAATTCTCCCATCTCAGACCATCCCCTTTTCTAAATATTCAGTAATCCCTTCTAGCAGCAGGAAATATACGTTGCCGGATGTATCGCCTGCCACAATTGTGACTCCATCGGGTGCGATGGCGCAAGAGGCGATCTGGTTTTCACAGGTGAAATTAGCAATGACATTTCCAGTTGCTAAGTCCCAGACTTTGAGAGTTTTGTCTGTTGAACCAGAAATTGCCCATTTTCTATCAGCAGTGACGGCGATTGCTTTTACCAAGTTTCTGTGACCATGGAGAGGAAGCAGTTCCTTTGCAGTTAAATCCCAGATTTGGAGGATGTTGTCATCAGAACCAGAAATCGCCCGTTTCCCATCAGCAGTGACGGCTGCTGCTTTTAGCAACTGGCTGTGACCTTTGAGAGTACACAGTTCCTTTCGAGTTGTTAAATCCCAGACTTTGATGGTTTTATCAGATGAACCAGAAAGTGCCCGCTTGCCATCAGCAGTGAGGGCGACTGCATATACTGATTTGCTGTGACCTTCGAGAGTAAACTCTTCCTTTCCAGTGATTAAATCCCAGACTTTGATGCAGTCGTCATCAGAACCAGAAATCGCTCGCTTGCCATCAGCCGTGACGGCTACCGCATTTACCGAGTAGGTGTGACCTCTGAGAGTAAATTCTTCCTTTCGAGTAGTTAAATCCCAGACTTTGAGGGTTCTGTCCCACGAACCAGAAATTGCCCGCTTGCCATCCTCTGTGACGGCTACTGCATATACTGAGCTCTTGTGACCAGTGAGAGTAAACTCTTCCTTTCGAGTTGTTAAATCCCAGACTTTGAGTGTTGTGTCCCACGACCCAGAAATTGCCCGTTTGCCATCAACAGTGACAGCGAAGGCAGAGACTGATTTCCTGTGACCAGTGAGAGTAAACTGTTCTTTTTCAGTTGTTAAATCCCAGACTTTGAGGGTTCTGTCCCACGAACCAGAAATCGCTCGCTTGCCATCAGCAGTAACAGCTACTGCATTTACCGAATTGCTGTGACCTTTGAGAGTAAACTCTTCCTTTCTAGTAGTTAAATCCCAGACTTTAATGCAGTCGTCATCAGAACCAGAAATTGCTCGCTTGCCATCAGCAGTGACGGCGACTCCATATACTGATTTGCTGTGACCTTCGAGAGTAAACAGTTCCTTTCGAGTAGTTAAATCCCAGACTTTGATGGTGTTATCATCAGAACCAGAAATCGCCCGGTTGGCATCAGCAGTGACGGCGACTCCATATACTGAGTCGCTATGACCTTGGAGAGTAAATTCTTCCTTTCCACGGGTTAAATTCCAGACTTTGAGGGTGTTGTCCGATGAACCAGAAATCGCCCGCTTGCCATCACCAGTGACGGCGACTGCATATACTGAGTTGCTGTGACCAGTGAGAGTAAATTCTTCTTTTCCAGTGGTTAAATCCCAGACTTTGAGAGTTTTGTCCGATGAACCAGAAATTGCCAGCTTGCCATCAGCAGTGATGGCTACTGCATTTACCCAGTCGCTGTGACCTTTGAAAGTAAACTGTTCCTCTCCACTGGTTAAATCCCAGACTTTGAGGGTGTTGTCTTTTGAACCAGAAATTGCCCTTTTGCCATCCTCCGTGATGGCTACTGCATATACCCACTGGCTGTGACCTTTGAGACTAAATTCTTCCTTTCCAGTGGTTAAATCCCAGACTTTGAGGGTGTTGTCTTTTGAACCAGAAATCGCCCGCTTGCCATCCTCCGTGACGGCTACTGCATTTACTGAGTTGCTGTGACCTTCGAGGGTGCGTAGCAATCCCCTGCGAGGCGGAGTTAAACAGGGTGTCAAAGGACAAAACCAAGGTGCTGCTTTCCACTGCTTTGCTACCTCCAGCATTGCCTGAATTGGCGGAATGTTAAAGTGCAGCAAGCGCCCTAACAATTGCCCTGCCAATTGCGTCTTATCTCCATCCAAAATATCGGCTGATCTCCACAGTACCGCTTGAATCAAGTTCAGGGCTTTCGCTTTTTCGGGGTTGTATTCTGGGTGAGTTACTGATTCTGAATCGTCAACCAAATTGAAGTCATCAATCAGTGTCTGCACCCCAAACTCAGGATGCTGAATTTTTGCCATCAGAAAGTTAAAGTTAGTCAGTTTTTGATAATACTTTTCTAAATTGGCTGACTTGACATAATTTGGCAGTAAGCTGCCCAGATAAGCACGTTGATAGAAAAGTGGTTTGGCCGCTAACTTGTCAGCAAATTCTCCCATCTCAGACCATCCCCTCTTCTAAATACTCAGCAATCCGTTGATTTACTTCCCGAAAAATTCTCCGCTTTGAATCCATCTCCCGTTTGCATTTCAGAAAGTCAAGGAAACTAGCATGATAGATGGTATAGCAGATTTCTCCGTCTACATTCTGCTTTTTCAAATACTCAACCCACTCATCTTCTAAAACCTTTCCCACATCGCATTCATCCACCTTGGCAATTCCAGCAATCATCTCGCAGGGAATCGGCGTGCCAATCTCTAGTAAAATATACAAGACAATCTCCATCAATTGCCCTGGCTTAGCATCCATGCCCATCCCTAACCAATGGTTTTGATAATATTCTTGCAGCCCGTCTGGCAATTGCTTTAAACTCAAGTCATTGTAATCGCCATTAGCGATGGCTGGCAAAACATAGCGCAAGTACATAAAATTGTTTTCGCTTTTGTTGGTCAATTGCTCGACAAAAGTTGTATCGGGAATGTTGCGACTTTGAATCCAGTTTTTCAGTCCATTATTATGGTCAGAATCGGTAGTGAGAACAAAGCGAATATATTCTTTGATATCATCCTGATTGAAATCAACATACTGGCTATCTCTTAAATCTAACTCTTCTTCGGTAACATCTACTAACAACCGCTTTTTATCGAGGCTATAGGGTCGCCTAGTCAGCAGAAAATATACGTTATTTGGCAGATTCTTCGGTAAATGTAAAAGATTTCCTCCCGGTTCTTGTTCCACTTCATCCAGTGCATCAATTGCAATTACCAAACGTTCGCCCGCCGTGAGTTTTCCCGCCACCTGTGCCAGTAAAGTTGGTAAATCAGCGTCTTCTGAATTTGGCAATTGATAACGGTCAATTAATTGCCGCCGAATGCTCTTCAAAAACAATTCTGGTCTGTTGCGGCGTTCGACGAGAATATTGAAATAGCAGGGAGATTTATGTTCCCAGACGTATTTGGCAACGATCGAGCTTTTGCCCATTCCCGCATCCCCGACGATCGTAAAATAACCGTGAGGATTTTCGGTGATAAATTGCTGAAAAGTCTCAAAAACAAATTGGCGTCCGCAAAACCTCCGAATTTTTTCTTCTATTAACGATCTAAATTCTTCAGGGTAGGGGGCAACTACTGGGTCTGGTTTTGGATAATACTTCTGTTTTAATTTTATAAACAATAAATTTAATTTTCCGGCACCTTTTTGGTCAAGAAGTTGAGGAAAACTATTGCCAAACCTCATATAAATCTCTCCCATCCGCTGTTTTACAGCAGCTTCGGTTATGCTGAATTTTACTGAAAGCTGTGCCTGATTGAGGGGTGCTCTTTCAGGAGAGGAGAGTGCTGCTAATAATGTTTCGGTGTGTTCCATCGATAATCCATGTCTCACTGATTCGCCTCTAAGGAATTCTTGCCAATCCATCTAGGTTAACCCCTAATTTAACTTTATTACAACTTACGCCTCATGCACTTAAATCATCCTGAGCCTTGCCAAGGATCTCTTAGACGGCTGGGATGCTTCGCAGTCCTGAGCCTTGCGAAGGATAGGGACTCTGCATGACAGTAGTTTAATTATACCTTGACTATACTTTGATTATACCGGCCTCTAATAGACCTAACTTTATACCTCTGGTCAACTTCACTCAATTAAAGTGATGCGATGATTTGATCAGAACGCAGACAAGCAGTTAGTGATGATAAACAAGAGAGGTCAGTCAAATGAATTTTAAATTATTCGGAAACTCGCACCGTGACGAAGATTATAGCAAAATGGATGAAAATCCGTCACTTGGGATAGGTATAAAAATTATTAGCCAAATTGCCGATGAGCTTAGTTATACCCACACTTCTGACCGTCGAAACTGTCTGTTAATTGTAAAATATTTTCAGCCTGTACTACCTCACCCTAGCACTCAAGCTGATTGTTTTAAGCGAGCGACCGATACTTTAAACATTTTCAACTGGCTGAAAGAGCAAAAAACTAGCCAATCCGATCGAAGTTCTAACCAGCCACTGCAAAAAATTACTCTGCAACTCAATAGTGATGTGGCCACTGTCACTCAAGTTTTATGGTGGGTCGAACAGTTTTTAGAGAATCTACCACTTCCCGAAGAAGTTTTGCAGCTTTGTAAACTTGCGACAGTGGAGGGGTTTATTAATGCTATTCACCACCACAAAAATATGCCCTCAAACACTCCTATCGATCTTGCGATCGCAGTTTTTAACGAACGCATAGAAATTCAAATTTGGGATTGGGGAAAGCCTCTTAATTTCCCAGGAGGCAAAGTTGCAGTTGAACAAGCGCAAGCAAAAGATACCTTCGGTTTAAAGGACATGGAATTTATGTTTTAGCAAAAATGACTATATCTGCAAATCATTCTTTAATTAGTTCTGCATGACTAGGATCGATAGGTTTTAATCTCCTGCCCGATTTGCCCTCAACATCATGGCATATTGAAAATTAAAACTCACATTTTCTGGCATACATTCTCCCTTTTTGCTTCAGTAGGATATCTGTAGAAACAAAAACCATCAATATTTAGCAGAGAAAACCGTTATGAACTCTAACTTAGAAAATTCGCACCGTGACGAAGATTTTAGCGAAATCGATGACATAGGCAAAATAGGTATAAAACTTATTGGCAAAATAGCCGATGAGCTAAGTTATACCCGCACGTCTGAGGGGCGAAACTGTCTGTTAATTGTAAAATATTTTCAGCCCGGTATAGTACCACCCCAACCTAGCACTGAACCTAGTATTTTTAAGCGTGCGATCGACGTTTTACACAGCTTTAACTGGCTTCAAGAGCAACGAAATCCCCAATCCTATCCAAGTTATAACCAGCCATATCCACAAATTTTTAAAGTTCAATTAAAGAGCGAACTCCAGGCGGTTACTCAACTTTTATGGTGGGTCGAGCAGTTAGAGCCTCTACCCATTCCCGAAGCAGTTTGGCAGCTTTGTAAGCTTGCTGCGATCGAGGGTTTTTCCCATGCTGTTCGCCACGCCCACACAAATCGGTCATTGGAAACTCCGAAAATAGAACTGGCGATCGCAGTATTTAACCAACGCCTAGAGATCGAAATATGGGATTGGGGCAAGCCTTTTGACCTCAAGACCAAGCTGAAAGAAGAGTTGCCCGAAAAAACTCTGTTTAGTTGGAACGACCTAGCCTTTACTCTTCACTAAAGCTGTTCTGAAATTGCCAGTTTTCTCTTGACAACAGAAAGAAAGTTTTTTGTGATGATTACCGATACTACTCCCAAGATTTTAGTTGTGGATGATTACCCATCCATCCGCAATTTAATTCATCGCTTTTTTAATCATAAATATCAAGTATATTTGGCAGCAGATGGCCAGACTGGTTTAGTATTGTTTGAGAAATTAAACCCACTGCTAGTAATTCTCGATTGAAATTTGCCGGATACTACTTTAGAGCTTTATAGCTCGATCAAAATAGGTAAAAACCGATGGTGAAAGCTGAGGGGGCGGAATGTGGCTGACAGCACATGATGGATGATTGGGAAGACTAACATCCAGTTTTAGATGCCCGATTTTCCTCGTCCTCCTGGCCTCGAAACCAGCTAAATTGTAGGGACACGGCACGGCCGTGTCCTGACTTAGATATCCTAGTTTTCAGCCGCCCCAAACCTTCTTCAAAACATCTTGAGGAGAGATGTCTGCCATTTTGCCAGTAGGAGATTTAATGCCCAAAAATCGATCGCTCTTTGGCAACAATTTCGCCGGTTCAGTCGGGCCAAACAAAGCTATTGTATAAGTTTGAACCGCCACAGCTAAGTGCATCGGCGCACTGTCAGTACATATCATCAAATTAGCAGCAGCAATGGTGGCAGCCAACTTGCCGACATCATCCGGCGAGATAACTTTTACATTCGGACATGACTCGACTAACTTTGTCACGAAGTCTGCATCTTCGGGCCCTTTCACAACAACAACGGGCAAATTCGGCTGCCGCTGCTGACAATCTTCAATTATTTGCTTCCAGTTGTCTGTAGGGTAAATTTTGTCAATACCTTTAGACACAGCTAATTGACTCGAACCACCGTGAATTAGAATGTAACCGCTTTCTTTGATTCCCAACCGCTGCTGTTCGGCTTCCGCCCACTGAATGTCTTGTTTAGGTACATTAATTGCTAGTGGCGGACAAGGATTTGTAATGTTAAATCCTTGCAGCAAATCATGGTACATTGAAGCCGCGTACTGTTCAGTTTTCAGCGGTACGGCAGCCGTGAGAAATCGAGCGCCGTTGGTTCCCGAATAGCCCACTCTCTGCGGAATGCCGGTCAGCCACAGCAGCAGCCCTACAGTCCACCGCTGGCCGAGGGAAATAACTGCTTCGTATTCGCGATCGCGAATTACGCCCAGTAAATTGCCCAAATCGGCCATAGCGTTGCGGTCTTTGAAATTGTACGTCAAGACTTCTTTGACGGATTTGCAGACTCGGTAAGCACCCTTTGCCCTCGGTTCCACGATGACATCAATTTGCGCGTCGGGATAAGACTGCTTGAGGTCATCAAGAGTGGGGAAAAATAAAATTTGGTCGCCAATCCCGCCAGGGGCAAGTGCTAGTATTCGCATCATAAACGATCGGGCTATTATTGATCGAGGTAGCTCTCAGAGATCGGCTCTCAACTATCAGCTTATAGTATTTCTAGACCTTAAAAGCTACTGGCTGACAGCTAAACAACTGACTCAAAAGTACAGGACGCTCTTATTATATATATCTAGTTGGGTTAAAAACGGTTAGTAAATGCACTTATTAATTCCTGCAGCGGGTTCGGGGCGACGGATGGGGAGTCAGCGGAACAAACTGCTGCTGACTTTGCTCTCTAAACCTTTGCTGAGTTGGACTTTGGCTGCTGCTGAAGCTTCGCAGCACATTAGCTGGATTGGCATCATGGGCCAGCCAGACGATTTTCCTGATTTTAAAGCAATTGTGAGCGATTTATCTTTGGTCAAGCCCGTGGAACTGATTCAAGGAGGGGCCACCAGGCAAGAGTCAGTTTACAATGGTTTGCAGGCTTTGCCCCCCAATGCCGATCGAGTGTTGATTCACGACGGCGCGAGGTGTTTGGCAACTGCTGAATTGTTCGATCGATCTGCCGAGGCCCTCTTGACCTGTCCGGGCTTGATTGTAGCCGTCCCGGTGAAGGATACGATTAAGGTCGTAGATGAGCGTCGGATCGTGCGAGACACCCCAGACAGAAGCAATTTGTGGGCAGCCCAGACTCCCCAAGGATTTGAAGTGAAATTGTTAAAGCAGTGTCACGAAGAAGGGCGACAGAAAGGTTGGGAAGTGACAGACGATGCGGCTTTGTTTGAAAAATGCGGTTTACCCGTGCAAATTGTGGAGGGAGAAGAGACAAATTTGAAAGTCACGACGCCCGTTGATTTAGCACTAGCTGAATTTATTTTGCGGCAGAGAACAGATAAGAACAAATAGAAGTTGTTGACTATTTTTAAGAACAGGCAAGATACCCGTTCCACAATCCATAATTTTATTAATTGTGGAAGAGGCATCTTGCCTGTTCCTTTGCACGGGTTCTGGGGCCTGTTCCACAATCAATAATTTGTTAGTTGTGAAACAGGCATCTTGCCTGTTCGTTCCACAATCAATAATTGGTTAGTTGTGGAACAGGCAAGATGCCTGTTCCTTATGTTATCTTATAAATCTCATAGCTGGAAGTAAAAAATATGATTTCTGTTGCGCCGATCGCACCACCGTTACCCATAGGCGAACAGCGAGTGGTGTTTAGAAATATTACTTGGCAGGGTTATCAACAACTGCTACAGATTTTGGGCGATAAACGAGCAGCTACATTGATATTCGACCGAGGAATTTTAGAAATTACCATGCCTTTAGAAGAACACGAATTTTCAGCACGCTTAATCGAACTTTTGATTCGGATTTTGGTAGTAGAGCTAGGTTTAAAAATCAAAACAATGGGTTCGACAACCTTAGAGCGATCGGACTTAGAGCGGGGTGCAGAACCAGATAATGCTTATTACATCCAAAATCAGCCCCTCGTAGCCGGTCGTACAGTAGATTTAGCCACTGATCCGCCACCCGATTTAGTAGTAGAAATAGATATCACCCATACTGATATTAACAAGCCTGCTCTCTATGCCAGTATGGGAGTACCGGAGTTTTGGCGGTACAATGGTAGAGAATGGCGAATTTATAAGCTAGAGAACGATGAGTATTTGGAAGTATCGGTCAGCCCGACTTTTCCGATACTTCCGAAGTCCAAGCTCTACGAATTTTTGGCAGCAGCGCAGCTAGATGAGGTAGAAGCAGAGGTGAATTTACGCAACTGGGTGAGAGAGATGGCGAAATCTAACTAGCGAATTGGGCATTGGCGATCGCCAGATTACAAGCTTCATCACACCGTATGTTCGAGAGAGAAGTTTCCTGTTTCCTTAGTAAGGGCTTGCTGTTGGTCTGACAATAATTTCGCTAACATCAACATCGTCAGGTTGTTCGATCGCAAATACAATCGATCGCGCGATCGCAGCCGCAGGAATAGCTATTTTGCGGAATTCTTGCATTCCCAATATTGCAGCTTCATCAGTGATGCTCTCGGCTAACTCAGACTCCGTTACTCCAGGAGAAATCACCGTCACCCGAATGTCGCCCCCAACTTCTTGTCTCAAGCCTTCTGAGATTGCTCCAACGGCAAATTTAGTAGCACAGTAAACAGCAGCAGTAGGAGAAACCGCGTGTCCGCCGATCGAGGAAATATTGATAATCTGACCAGACTTTTGGGCTTTCATCACAGGAAGTGCCGCCGCGATGCCGTACAAAACACCTTTGATATTGACATCAATCATGCGATCCCATTCCTCAACTTTCAGTTGTTCGAGTGCGGATAGGGGCATGATGCCAGCATTGTTAATCAGGACATCTACGCGATCGAACTTGCTTTGGGCGAATTGAACGAGATCCTCCATTTGACTGCGTTGCGTCACATCGAGAGCCTGGTATTCGACTGTTCCACCCTCCGCACGAATGTCCTTGGCGATCACTTCTAGGCGATCTGTGCGACGTGCGCCTAAAACAACTTTTGCGCCTTTTTTGGAGAGCAACTTAGCGGTGGCTTCACCGATTCCGCTACTGGCTCCAGTGATCACAACAACTTTATTTTCAACGTTTAACATGGTTATTTTTCCTTTTCTTAAGGTTGACTTGAATTAAAGAAACTGACCGCCAGAGACTTCGATTCTCTGTGCATTCACCCATCTGTTGTCTTCCGATAGCAAAGCCGCGATCGCACCACCGATATCATCAGGAAGACCGACGCGACCCAAGGCAGTTTGCGAAGCGATAAAACTGTTAATCTCAGGATTGTCACGCACCGCACCGTCATTGAAATCCGTTTCAATTGCGCCTGGGGCTACCACATTCACAGCAATCTGTCTGTGTCCCAGTTCTTTCGCCATGTATCGGGTCAAAACTTCGATCGCTCCCTTCATGCTTGCGTAAGCTGCATAGCCAGGTAAAGCAAAACGGGCAAGCCCAGAGGAAATATTGACTATCCGTCCTCCATCATTGATCAAAGGCAGAAGTTTCTGCGTGAGGAAGAAAACGCCCTTCAGATGAATATTCATCAAGCGATCGAAATCATCTTCCGTCGTATCAGCAAAAGACGCATAAACACCAACACCAGCATTATTGACGAGGAAATCAAAATGCTCTGTCTGCCATTTGTCTTGAAGTGACTGCTTGACTTGTTCCGCGAAACCGTCAAAGGTTTTAGTGTTTGAAGTATCCAGTTGCAAGGCAACGGCTTGAGATCCGATCTCGGCGATCGCAGATACGACATTTTGGGCATCCTCCTCGCTGTTGTGATATGTCACGATGACATCTACTCCTTTTTTGGCAAGGGTCAAAGCCGTATTTTTTCCAAGTCCTCGGCTCGCCCCTGTTACCAATGCGATTTTTGTCTTGTCTTTGGTCATTGCCTTATCCTTTTACTGTTTGATTCAGATGTGTTCATCCTATGAGTAAAAGCAAGGGTTTTGAATACACAGACCTCGCAATTTATTGCCTAATCCTCCAAAGCCCTCTTTTAGGAATGGCTCAAGATGCTCTATGATGAGCAAAAGGAAATGGTTAAATCAATCAAAATACTAGCATGGCGATTGAAATGCTCAACCAAGTAATAAACCAAGATGCGATCGGCAATCAGTGTCAAGAACTGGCGGCATTGCTAACTCGGCACACCGACAGCAAAGGGAACGGTTTTCATAAAACAGAGATAGACAAACTGGAATTTATGCGAGAATCTTTTGTTCCCGCTGCACTGCACGGTGTCTATCAACCTGTTCTCGGCATCGTCATTCAGGGCAAAAAAGAAGCGTTGCTGGGTGAGGAAACCTATCGTTATGGCCAGGCTCAATATCTTGTGGTTTCGGTTGAGTTGCCGATTAGCGGATTTGTTGTAGAGGCTACCCCCTGGAGTTTAGACTAACAAGGGAAAGAAAAGGGAGCCTGTGATTGGCACAGGCTCCCTAAAGGCAGAAAATTGAGAA
>NZ_JAUBQR010000378.1:0-3101 GCF_036701385.1 Microcoleus sp. Pol12B4
GCTGCGTCCTTGCTGATTCCTTTAATTCCCGATAAGGATGGCAAGACGGTGCGGTGGTATGCCCTAATTGTGGGTTTAATCGATTTTGCCCTACTTGTTTACGCTTTTTACACTCAGTACGACTTCAGTAATCCAGATTTGCAACTGGTAGAAAGCTATAGTTGGGTGCAGCAACTCGATTTGAACTGGTCTGTGGGTGCTGACGGTTTATCGATGCCGCTGATTTTGCTGACTGGTTTTATTACTACGCTGGCTACTTTAGCAGCTTGGCCGGTCACATTTAAACCGAAGCTTTTTTACTTTTTGATGCTGACCATGTACGGCGGCCAAATCGCAGTTTTTGCCGTACAGGATATGTTGCTGTTTTTCCTAGTTTGGGAACTGGAATTAGTCCCGATTTACCTGATTTTGTCAATCTGGGGCGGCAAGAAGCGCCTCTACGCAGCAACTAAGTTTATCCTTTACACCGCAGGCGGTTCGCTGTTTATTTTGCTTGGCGGGCTGACGATGGCTTTTTACGGGGATACGGTGACTTTCGATATGCGGGCGATCGCAGCTAAAGATTACGCCCCCAATGTAGAATTGCTCCTGTATACAGGTTTCTTAATAGCTTACGGCGTAAAACTGCCGATTTTTCCTCTCCACACTTGGCTCCCTGACGCTCACGGCGAAGCAACCGCACCCGCCCATATGTTGCTAGCAGGAATTCTGCTAAAAATGGGTGGTTACGCTTTACTGCGAATGAATGCAGGAATGCTCCCGGATGCTCACGCTACCTTCGCACCGATTTTAGTAATTTTGGGTGTGGTAAATATTGTTTACGCGGCATTAACTTCTTTTGCTCAGCGCAATTTGAAGCGGAAAATTGCTTATTCTTCAATTTCGCACATGGGGTTTGTGCTGATTGGGATAGCTTCGTTTACCGACTTGGGAATGAGCGGTGCAATGCTGCAAATGGTTTCCCACGGTTTAATTGGGGCGAGTTTGTTCTTTATGGTGGGCTGCACTTACGATCGCACTCACACGCTCATGCTCGACGAAATGGGCGGTGTAGGACAGAAAATGCGTAAGGTTTTCGCCATGTGGACTGCTTGTTCTATGGCTTCTTTGGCTTTGCCGGGAATGAGCGGTTTTGTAGCAGAATTGATGGTGTTTGTGGGTTTTGCCACCAGCGATGCTTACAATCCTGTGTTTAAGGTTTGTGTGGTATTTCTAGCTGCTGTCGGGGTGATTTTGACTCCGATTTATCTGCTGTCGATGCTGCGGGAGATTTTCTACGGACCTGAGAATAAGGAATTGTCGGAGCACGAGGAATTGGTGGATGCGGAACCGCGAGAAGTGTTTATTATTGCGGCTCTGTTAGTGCCGATTATTGGCATTGGTTTGTATCCGAAGATGCTGACTCAGGTTTACGATGCAACTACTGTACAGTTGACTGCTAAGTTGCGGGATTCTGTGCCGTCGCTTGTGGCTAAGGCTGCTACGGATAAAACTGTGTCTCTACGTGCTCCGGCGATCGAGCCGAGCAAGTTGTGATTTGAATTGGATTGAGGAAGAAAACCCCCAAACCATTTTATAAATAGGGTTTGGGGGTTTTCTGTTTTTGTTAATAGACAAATCCGGGAAACATGGGTTCTCAAGTAATCTGGAGTTGGGTTTTATCGACAAAGTGGGTATGCGGTCAAGGAAGTAGAATAAAGATATTAGTGAAAATCCATACTTCTATCAGCGAGAGGAAGTGTCATGTCTGATAAAACGGCGGCGAAAAAAACCGAGGCAGATAAGTTGCTCTCACAGGGGTTTTTCAGTTCTAGCCCATTTTTTCGTTCATTTCAGTCCACAAGCTCAACGCAACATAGCCTCAATTCTTTACAACGAGCATTAATGCTTTATCGGGAGGTAGATGTTCGCAAGGAATTTCCCCAGGAAAGCCGCAAAGGTGAAGCAGATGCTCTGTATAATCTTCACTTTTCATATCAGAGATTAGGACAGCATCAAGATGCGATCGCTTACATACAAGAGGCGATCGCCATCTACCAAGAAATTCATCATCGGGAAGATGAAGCAAAATCACTGGAAACCCTAGGCTCACTCCATTCAGACTTACAGCAATATCAGCAAGCGATTGAGTACCTGACTCAGGCTGCTGATGTGTATCACGTGTTTGATGCAGATCGAGAATGCAATGTTCTCAACCGTCTGGGTGTGACGTATTTGATATCGGGTCAACTGGAAGAGGCAGCCCAGAATTATGAACGGGCAATTGAAGTGGCTAAAAAACTTGGCAGCGCAGATGGGCAACTCATGCCACTCAGAAATTTAGCAGCTATTTACAGTAACCAGGGAGATTATTCTCAAGCCAATGCGTTTTGTGAAGAGGCTTTGATGTTGGCTAGGCAAATCGGTAATTTGCGAGAGGAAGCCAAAACGCTTTATGCGCTGGGGGAATTACACTACAAACACAATCAAATTCAGTTGAGTGTTAATTTTTTTCAGCAAGCTCTTGCAGTCTGGCGTGAGTCAGGTGAGCAAGCTCCAGAAACCACCATACTGGCAGATTTGGGTACGGCTTATACTCAACTGGGACAACACTCACAGGCGATCGAAGTTTTTCAACAGGCAATAGCGATTGCCCAGGAGAATGGGAATCATCAAGCTCAATTGGATTGCTCGTATCGCCTAGCAGAAGCATACTTTGCAGCAGCACAATACCCAAAGGCGATCGAGATTTACCAACAGTTACTCAGTTTTGCCCAGACCGAAGGAAATTTACAATCAGAGGCAGGAATGTTTCTGTCTCTCGGTGTAAGCTACTCACGCCTCAACCAGTCTGCTCAAGCCTATGAGTGCTATCAAAAAGCACTACCTATTTATCAATCGTTAGGACAACGGAGAGGTGAAGCGCATTGTTTATATAGCGATCCTAATTGAGTTGTGAACACTAACCATACATATAAAGTTTGGGAAATCCAAATATTTGACGATTCAGAAAAAACATAAATAACCTCTTTACTATGGCAAAAGATTTACAGCGATAGGCAAATTTCCTCAAAAGATTCTTTCCTTGTAACCAAATATCTTCTACTGGATTTTGTTCCGGG